>JAHEDX010000114.1 GCA_024641005.1 Acidimicrobiaceae bacterium | reverse complement strand
GCTGCGTGCCGTGCAGGCCACTCTCGTCACGGTCGAGCATCAAGAGTTCGGCGGGCTCGAAGCGCACCAGCTGCCGGCACAGCTCGCTACCGATCGAACCGCCGGCGCCCGTGACCAGCACCCGGCGCCCGGTGACGTAGCCGGCGATCGCGACCGGGTCGATCTCCGCGGGGTGACGACCCAACAGGTCCTCGTGCGACACCGGCTTGATGTCGGCCAGACCGACCCCCCCGAGGATCTTCTCGACCGGCGGCAGGATCAGCAGCTCGAGCCCCGCCTCGTTCGCGACCTGGTCGACGGAGCGGATGAAGCTGCTGTCGGCCTCGGGAATCGCGATCAGCGCTGCGGTGGCCTGAAAGGCTTCGGCCACCTCGGCGAGATTGCCGACGGTGCCGGCGACGCGAACGCCTGAGATGCGCAGGTTGCGCTTGGCAGGGTCGTCGTCGAGCAGCGCGACCGGCACATACGGGCCGGTCGTGGTGGCCAGCAGGGTGCGAAGGATCTGGGTGCCTGCCTCGCCGGCGCCGATCACCACGAGGCGCTGCACATCGGGGCCCTGGGGGCGGCGACGCTTCTCGACATACGAACGCCACACGGCTCGCACTGCGACCTGGCCGAGCAAGCTGACCGCCGCTGCGAGCATCGGCACCGAGCGTGGGACCGAGAGATCCCACCAGAGCGCGACCGACAAGATGAACCCGACCGAGAACGCGGTGATCGCGATCATCCGCATCTCGTCGAAACTGCCGTAGCGCCACTTGCGACGGTACTGCCCGAGCGCATAACCGATCACGCCCTGCAACAGCAGCGCATACAGGATCGGGGGCACGAGGGCGAACGTGACGTGCGACGTGCCGAAGTCGTACCGGAACCACACCCCGAGTGGGATCGCCACCACCCAGAGCAACCCGTCGACGAGGAAGTGGACCGCCGGGAGGTGCGAGCGCGCCACCTGCAGCGTTTGTACCCGCGCGTTCAGCATCCGTTCCTTGATCCCGGCCATGTGCCGGCCAATCGTACTGGTCGATCGACGTCCCGCCAGATCCGGCGGTCGAATCACCTGTCGGGACGGCCTGATGATAGAGTTTCGACGGAATGAGTCCGCTTCCGGAGGGTGACCTGAACCGATGAAACAACTTGCCGTAGCGTTTGCAGTGGTTGTTGGCGTGATGTTCGTCGGCGCTGGTGTGACCCAGGCCTATCCGCCCGGGTCGGGGACGGTCACCGTGTCGAACTCCACCCCGACGGCGGGCGACCAGTTCACGGTCACCTACAACAACTGCCAGATCGGCGAGCCGGTCACGTTCAGGTTCAACGGCGGCCCCCCGGTCACCGTGATCACCACGGGTTCTTCGGCGACCGGCAGCGGTTCGGCCAGCACCGTCTTCACGGCACCCGGCATCGGCGGCACGTACAGCGGCACGGCGACGTGTCTCGGTACGGCGGTGCCGTTCACCATCACGGTGCAGGACCCGCCGGTCGTCACGATCCCCAAGACCGGCTCCGACGGCGTGGGACGCAACCTGTCGATCGGGCTCGGTCTGCTCGGCCTGGGCGGTGCATTGCTCGTGGTCGCACAACTGCGTCGCCGTACCCCCGCAACCGCCTGAGCCGCCGAACGCCGCCACCGTCGATCGTGGCACTCGCCGACATCGAGGCGGATACCAAGCGATGAGGCATGTGTACGTCGGTCACCCCGTGATCGCGACCGAGATGCCCAGCGACCCGGCCGCCGTCGCCAGATCGCGGTCACCGGTGACCAACACGAGATCGGTGTCGAGTGCCGCTATCACGGCTGCCAGATGCACCGCGTCGTAACCGCGCAGATCGTGAGCGTGGGCGAGGCCACCAGCGTGGTGTGCCAGTTCGGCGGTGACTTCGACATGATCGACCTCGGTGCTGATCACATCGAGTTCTGAGACCGCTGCCGTGTGCAACCGGGCCGTGATACGCCCCATCCGCTCGGCCCTGGCCAGCGCCGCACGGGCCTCCGGGTAGAGCAGGCGAACACTGACGATGCGGGCCGCCTCGTTCCACATCCGGGTACAGGTCGCCGACGATGGCTCGCCGACCAGCAGCGGGATCACCGCGGATGTGTCGAAGTAGGCGATCACTCCCGTTGATCGGCAACGAGGTCGCTGACGGTGCCCTTCGCATTGACGCGCAGCGGCGTCCGCGGGCGCTTGGCGACCGACGCTGGGGTGACGAGCCCTTCCGCGACGAGGCGATCGATGGTGCGGGGCTGATCGAGCGGCACGAGCCGAGCAACCGCTTTGCCGTGGTCGGTCACGGTGACCTCGCGGCCGTCGCGAACGAGATCGAGATAACGACTGAGGTGATCTCTCAGCTCTCGCACCCCGGCTTCCATTGAGTCAGTATGGCGCTTTTCGAGCACAAAATCTAGCCACATTCGTGGCCAGGGCCGCGAAGGGATCCGTCAGACGTTGAAGCGGAACTCCATCACGTCGCCGTCCTGGGCCACATAGTCCTTGCCCTCGACGCGGAGCTTGCCGACGTCCTTGGCGGCGTTCCACGAGCCGAGCTCGAGCAACTCGTCCCACTGGATCACCTCAGCACGGATGAACCCACGCTGGAAATCGGTGTGGATCCGCCCCGCACACACCGGTGCCGTCGAACCCTCGTAGAACGTCCAGGCCCGCGACTCTTTCTCGCCGGTCGTGAAGTAGGTGCGCAACCCGAGCAGGTGGTACGCCGACCGCACCATGCGGAACAGTGCGCCCTCGCCCAACCCGAACCCCTCGAGCATCTCGGCCCGCTCGGCCGGATCGGTGATCGCCGCCGCCTCGGCCTCGAGCTGCACACACATGCCGATCACCTCGACATTGTCGCCGGCGTCGTTGAACTCGGCCTCGACCCGCGCCGTCGCGGCGTCGATCTCGTCGAGAGCGTCCTCACCGACGTTGACCACCGCGAGCACGCGGCGGTTGGTGAGCAAGAAATACGGGGCGAGCAGCCGCTTGTGGTCGGCCTTGAGGCCGGCCCGGTACAACGGGCGACCATCGCTGAGCGACTCGTACGCGGCACGCAGCGCATCGATCTCGTCGCCCAGCGTCTTGTCGAGCTTGGACTGGCGCTCGGCCTGACCGAGCCGCTTCTCGACCGTTTCGAGATCGGCCAGAGCGAGCTCGAGCTCGACGATGCGCAGGTGCTCGAGCGGATCGGACGGACCCGTGATGTCGTCGTCTTCGAAGGCTCTCAACACGAACACGATCGCGTCGACCTCGCGGATGTTGGCCAGGAACTTGTTGCCCAGCCCCTCACCCTTGGACGCGCCCTCGACCAGCCCACCGATGTCGACCACCTCGACACTCGCATGGATCACCTTCTTGGACTTCGACATCGCCGCCAACCGATCGAGCCGGTCGTCGGGCACCCGCGCCACACCGATATTGGGGTCTTTCGTGGCGAACGGATACGGCGCAGCGAGCGCGCCGCCGCCGGTGAGTGCGTTGTACAGAGACGACTTACCCGCATTGGGCAGTCCGACGAGACCGAAGCGTTCCATGAGGTGAAGCAGGCTACCGAACCACGAGCACCGGCCGTCGGGGCCCGAAAACCGCACGAGGCGGGCAGCGATGCTGCCCGCCTCGGGTCCGATCGACGGGGGGTTCGATCAGATGGGGGGAACTCTTGGCCCGGCGGCGTCGGGGGGAGGATGCCGCCAGGCCGAGAACTGGTTGCGACGACCGGGATCAGGCGTCTTCGGTGACCGACTGCTCGGCGAGCTCTTTGCGGATCTCGTCCATGTCGAGCTCGCGGACCTGACGGAGCAGATCGTCGAGCGCCGACTTGGGCAACGCACCGGGCTGGCTGAACAACTGGATGCCGTCACGGAAGATCATCAGCGTCGGGATCGACATGATGCCCAGCGAACCGGCGAGCTGTTGCTCGGCCTCGGTGTCGACCTTGGCGAAGGTGACGTCGGGATTCTCGGTGGCCGTCTGCTCGAAGATCGGACCGAACATCTTGCAGGGTCCACACCACTCGGCCCAGAAGTCGACGAGGGTGATGCCCTCGCCCGTGACGGTTGCTTCGAAGTTGGTCATGTTGAGTGTGCTGGTGGACACCGTGTGCTCCTTGTGTTGCGTACCCATCATGGAACGCATTGGTACGTACATGTATTCCAGGCCCCGGATGTGTCCGGTGTCACGGCCGGATCACCGGGCGGTACTGTCGTGCCGATGTTGCCCGCGGCGCCCCTGACACCCGAGCAGGCACTGCTGCGCGTGATCCACTGCCTCGACCGCTCGCTCGCCTCGCCGTTCAAGACCAAGGCGTTCGTGCGGGCGCTCGACGTGGTGCGAACGACCGACCCGATCGAACTCGCCGAACGCGCCCGCGACGAACGCCTCACCGAACTCGACGGCATCGGCGACGCCACCGCCGGTGTGATCACCGAAGCGCTCGCCGGGGTCGTACCCAGCTACCTCACCAAGATCGAGGCCGAGTCACAAGTCGAGCTCACCGACGCGGGTGCTCCGTACCGGGCGGCCCTGCGCGGCGACTGCCACCTGCACTCGACATGGAGTGACGGCGGCGCCGAGATCGAGGCGATGGCGGCGACCGCGATCGACCTCGGCCACGAGTACATGGTGCTCACCGACCACTCGGCCCGCCTCACCATTGCCCACGGCCTCAACGAACAGCGCCTCGCCGACCAGCTCGTCGAGATCGACCGGATCAACGCCGAGATCGCAACGGCCGGCCACGAGTTCCGCATCCTCACCGGCATGGAGGTCGACATCCTCGAGGACGGCTCGCTCGACCTGAGCGACGCGATGCTGGCCCGGCTCGACATCGTCGTGGCGAGCGTGCACTCGAAACTGCGGATGGAACGCAAGCCGATGACGGAGCGGATGGTGATGGCCGTCGCCAACCCCAACGTCGACATCCTCGGACACTGCACCGGCCGGATGATCGGCAAGCGCGACCCGTCCACGTTCGACGCCGATTTCGTGTTCGCTGCGTGCGCCCAGTTCGACACCGCCGTCGAGATCAACTGCCGCCCCGAACGCCTCGACCCGCCCCGCGAGCTGCTCGACCTGGCGATCGAGTACGGCTGCTGGTTCTCGATCGACTCGGACGCCCACGCCACCGGCCAGCTGGAGTGGCAACCCTTGGGGTGCAACCGGGCGGCCGAGCGATCGGTACCCATCGAGCGGATCATCAACACGATGAGCGCCGACGATCTGCTGGCGTTCGTCGATCACTGACCGAAGCGCGCGCTCACCACAACGTTCGGGACGCCGTCGGGGACGAATGGCACTTGGACCCTGGCCCCCGACGGCGCCCCGGAACAGAGTGGGTGGTGTCAAGGCATCGAGGAGACTCCGTTCGAGGGAGGTCGCCTCTGCCTGATTGGTAAGAGGAGAGGCCATGTGTCCGAATCTCGACCGATCGACCACCCGAGCAGTCGCGCCGGCGCGACCCGTCGGCATCCGCACCGAGTGAAAGGCGAGGTGTGTCATGAACCGATCGAGTACTCGCTGGATACGCCTTGCCGTGATCGCGGCTGCGGTGACGGGCCTCGGATCGTTGTCATCGATCGCCACAGCGGCGACCGAGCCGGCTCCCGACCCGGATCCACCACCGGTCGAGGTGGTGGTGCCGGACGCACCGGAGGTCGCGCCCGAGACCGGCACGGTTGCGGTCGGCGAAGATCCCGAATCCGAGTCGGCTGACGAGGCGCCCGCGGCCGAGGTGCTGGTCGTCGAGATCGTCGTCGACGAGTCGGTCGCCGGCGAGCCGATGGTGCTCGACGTGATGCTGCAGCGGTCGCCGGCACCGGCCGCGTCCGAAGCCGATGATTCCGACAACGGCTATGGCCCGGAGGGCCCTGAGGAGGCCACGACAACCACGACCACCACCACAACGACCACCACCACCACGACGACGACCACGACGACGATGCCGATGGACGACGGGCATGACGGTGGGACCGGTCACGACGGTGGGATGGGTAGCTCTGGCAACCCCAACCGCATCGACTTCGAGGTGCAGTGGCAGCTGCTCGACGACAGCGTGGTCACCATGCTCGACTCGGTGCTGCCCGACGGCTGGCGCGACGACTTCGTACTGACAGCGAACAGCCTGACCGGGAGCCAGAAGGTGACGTCCGCCAGCTGCACCTATCCAGCGGGCAGCAACGAACTCGTCTGCGTGTTCAACAACCCCGGCCACGGCAACGACACCGGGATGGTGGTACCGGCCAAGCCATCGTCGACCTACAACGTCGACGAGCCCACCGCCCCGGAGGGCTGGGAGGTCGATGGCGACACCGTCGGCTCCTTCATCATTCGTGACACCTGCCCGCGTGGCAATGGCGGCGACGAGGGCTCGGGCCACGACGGCGGCTCGGGTGGTGGCTCGGGTGGTGGCTCGGGCCACGATGGTGGCGACGAGGGCTCTGGGTATGACAGCGGGTCTGACGGCCACGACGGCGGATCGAGTGGCACAAGCCACCAGGGTCGGCAGGACTGCGTGCACGTCGTGTTGATGATCCAGCAGCCTGTTGCGACGACGACCACGACCACGACGACAGCGCAGGAAGTGCTGCCGCCCACCCCGCCGTCGATCGCCGGCGACTCGGGGGCGAAGGTGCTCGCCAAGACCGGTGCAGGGTCGACGCCGACGATGACACTGGCCGCATCCGTACTGACGCTCGGGCTGGGCCTCGTTGCCCTGTCACGGCGTCGGGTCACGAGGATCTGACCAGATCGCCCGCGCAATCCAACGATTCGGGACCCCGCTTCGGCGGGGCCCCGCCGCGTCGAAGCGGCGATATCCGGAAGGGTTGCAATCATCACTGAATAGTTATATAGTGCTCGAATGCTTCAGGCCCTCCCCGCCGAATTGCTCGAACACGTCGCCGAACGGTTCCGCGTGCTCGGCGACGCGACCCGGCTGTCGATCATCCGCACACTGATCGACGACGGCGAGATGAACGTCGGCGAGCTCGTCGAGCGCCTCGACACGAGCCAGGCCAACGTCTCGAAGCATCTGCGCACGCTGCACGACGCCGGCATCGTCACCAGGCGCGCCGAAGGGACCTCGGCGTACTACTCGGTCACCGACCCCAGCCTGTTGCCGATGTGCTCGATCGTGTGCGACCGGCTCCGCGAACAAGTCGCAGACGACGCCCGGACCTTCTCGGTCTGACCGAACGCCCAGCTCGACCGCAGCACTTCTCACCTCCCATTCATCACTTCATCGTCAACTAGTAAGGAAAGAACATGTCCGATATCGACATCGATCACGCCCCACTCGCCCGGCTCGGGCGATGGTCGCACGGCCACCGCAAGGTGGTGGTCATCGCCTGGGCCGTCCTCGCGATCGGGCTCGGCGTGTTCGCGCCGAAGCTCGAGCACGCGCTCTCGGGCGCGATGTGGGAGGTGAACGGCAGCGAATCGCTCGCCGCCCGCGACATCATCGACGAACAGTTCGGTGGACTGTCGTCACAGTCGGCAGTCGTCGTCGTGCAGAGCGAGTCGCTCGCCGTCGACGACCCCGCGTTCCAGCAAGTGATCGGGGAGGTCAACGACGTCATCGCGACCGAACCCGGATTCGGCACACCGATGCCGCCGATGCCCGGCATGGACGGCAAGACCGTCATGATCCAGGCCGGCGCCAACGTCGACCCCACCGAAGCCGTCCGCGCCGCCGAACGCATCGGTGACGACATCGGCGCCCTGTCGACCACCGCCGACGGCGGCGACATCACCGTCGCGCTCACCGGATCTCCTGCCTTCTGGGCCGACTTCAACGCGGTCAACAGAGAAGGCATGGTCAAGGCCGAGATCCTCACCTGGCCCGTCACCGCCGTGATCTTGATCATCGCCTTCGGCACCCTCGCCGCGGCCGGGCTGCCACTGCTGCTCACCGCTGCAGGCCTGGCGGCCTCGATGGGCGTGCTGTACGGCATCACGAAGTTCACCGACCTGTCGATCTGGACCCTCAACTTCGCCATGATGTTCGCGCTCGCCCTGGGCATCGACTACGCGCTCTTCATCGTCACCAGATACCGAGCAGCCCTGCACGCACACCCCGACGACCCACAACACGCCGCCGGTGTCGCGATGGACACCGCCGGCAAGGCCGTGCTGTTCTCGGGCCTCACCGTGTTGATCAGCCTGTCGGCCGTGCTGCTGGTGCCGATCCCCGCGTTCCGTTCGATGGCCGCCGGCATGATGCTCTCGGTCAGCTTCGTGTTGCTCGCCGCACTGACCCTGCTGCCCGCACTGCTGGGCCCCGGCATCGACCGACTCGCCCTGCCATGGCACAGCGCCGGTGACCACCACAGCGAGTTCTTCGCCG
>JAHEDX010000113.1 GCA_024641005.1 Acidimicrobiaceae bacterium | reverse complement strand
AAGGCCGTCCAGCTGGCGATGGCGGCGTCGATGACTGCTTGTTGGGCTTGGGTTTCGTCGTCCGGAGCGATGGGCGACGCCACCGGGCTGGGCGCTGCCGCTGGCTCGGTCGTTCCGACCGTCGCCGGGTCGGTGCCGACCGGACGAGTCGTCGCCGGTACCGCCGGCTCGCTGATGGGGGCTCGATCGATCGGCGGCGTGAAGGTGATGGTGGCGTCGGACGACGCGTCGCCGTCACCAGAGCACGCTGTCGACACCAGAACGAGCGCCGCGGTCACCATGAGTCGGCCGCCCGGCATCACGGCGCCCCACGCGTGGGCCACCCGCCGGCGGCACACCGAGCTGATCGGTCGCCGCACGAGAACGTCGTGATATCGGTGTCGATCACCCGATGGTACCGATGATCCCTGGCGAGGAACAGGGGCAGTTCTCCACCACCGCGTTGGTCATCGTCTCCCCCGCCCAACGTCGAGAAGATCCGAACAGACCGCGAGTCACCTCAGCGGTTCGGGGTGATCAACGCCTTGTCACCGGTGGCCATGCGCCCGTACCGACGCACCTGGTCGGGATCGACCGCATCGGCCAGCGACAGACGCATGCCGTACGAGCTGGCGAATGTCGTCGTGATCTCGTCGGCGACTCGTCTACGCAGCCGGTCGGCGCCTTCTCGGCCGAGCTTCATCAGGAACGGTGTCAGCAGCCACCCGCCGACCGACCACGACATGCCGAAGTCGCGACGCAACACGGTCGGACCCCGGTCGAGCCCGCCGTAGACATAGACCTGCTTGTGGGTGTTCGATCCGTACCGGCTGAACTCGTCGCCCTCGCTGGCGACCTTCTCCATCCTCGACAGCAGAGTGCTCGCCAGCTCGCCGCCGCCGATCGCATCGAAGGCGATCGTCGCGCGCGTCGCTCGAAGCGCATCGGTGAGGTCGTCCAGGAACGACTCGGCACTCGAATCGACCACGTACTCGGCACCGAGACGGTGCAACTGCTCGACATGATCGGGCTTGCGCACGATGTTGACCAGCCCGACGCCGTCGTCAAGACAGATCCGATTCAGCATCAACCCCAGGTTCGAGGCACCAACGGTGTGCACCAGAGCCGAGTGCCCCTCGTTGCGCATCGTCTCGACCATGCCGAGTGCCGTGAGCGGGTTCACGAACGCGGCCGCCGCATCGGCCGGGTCAGTTCCCTCGGCCATCGGCAGGCACGACGCCACGTTCAGGGTCCGGTACTGGGCGTAGGCGTTGCCCGACAAGAATCCGACCACCCTCCCCAGCAATGCCTGGGCGGCCGTCGAGCTGCCGGCAGCCACGACCGTGCCGCCGCCCTCGTTGCCCACGGGCATCGGCCTGCCGATGCGTGCCGATTGTGCTGCGAGGACCCGCGCCGACAGAGACGCGCTGACACCCGGAAATCCGTCGTGTTCCGTCGCGACGGCGGTGTCCAGATCGGCCATGCCGAACAACATTCCGAGATCGGACGGATTGACCGGCGCTGCTTCGACCCTGACCACGACCTCGTCGGCACCCGGTGCCGGCACGTCGGTCTCCCTCACGGCCAGGGTGACCAGACCGTCGTCGGTCATCGTCGAACGGAGTTCGAGGCTGATCGTGGGGACGGGTGCGACGGTGTCGGAATCGGACATGCCCCATCCTCCCCCAGATCCGTCGCTCCGTCCTCAGCGAACCCGGACGGCAGGCTTGCCGATCGTGCCGCTGAGCGGTCGACATCGGACCGATCGTGGCCGAGCTTGGCCTCGTCGACGGCTGATCACTGACTTTTCGTTCACACACCGCAGGTCGGCGCGATCGCGCGCCTACCGTCGTCGCATGGAGGCAGGAACCCGGAACAGCACCCGACTGGTCGTGCTCGTTTCCGGAAACGGCACCAATCTTCAGGCCATCCTCGATGCCTGTGCCACCGGGGATCTGCCCGCCCAGGTGGTGGCCGTGGTGTCGAACAAGTCGACCGCATATGCCCTGCAGCGCGCTGCTGATGCCGGCGTGCCGTCGGTGCACATCGGGCCCCACGACGGAGAACTCCGAGCCGATTACGACGCTCGCCTCACCGACATCGTCGCCGGTTTCGGCCCTGATCTGGTGGTCCTTGCCGGATGGATGCGAATCCTCACGAAGGACTTCCTCGGTTGGTTCCCCGATCGGGTGGTGAATCTGCATCCCGCCCGACCCGGCGAACTGCCCGGCACGCGTGCAGTCGAGCGGGCCTGGCACGAGGCCCTCGCCGGTGAGCGCACCAGTACCGGCGTCATGGTGCACCTGGTGCCCGACGAAGGTGTCGACGACGGCCCGGTGCTCGCCACCCAAGACGTGCCGATCTTCCCCGACGACACGCTCGAAGCACTCGAAGCGCGCGTCCACGAGGTCGAGCATCATCTGCTCGTCAACACGATCAACACACTCTGCCAACAGCTCAGCCTGAAGGAGACCCCCGCGTGAGCCACCTCAACCAGAACCTCTTCGATCGATACGACGCCCTCACGTTCGACGATGTGGTCGTCATCCCCGGCTACTCCGAAACGCTTCCCGATGCCGTCGACACCAGCGCGGTGTTCGCCCGCGACATCGAGCTCAGTGTGCCGCTGGTGTCGGCCGCGATGGACAAGGTCACCGAGGCCCGCATGGCGATCGCGATGGCCCGCTACGGCGGGATCGGCGTGATCCACCGCAACATGTCGATCGATCAGCAGGCCGCCGAGGTGCAGAAGGTCAAGCGCAGCCAGAGCGGCATGATCTCCGACCCCGTCACGCTCACCAAGGACGCCAAGTTGTTCGAGGCCGAAGACTTGATGCACCGGTTCAAGTTCTCCGGCGTCCCGATCACGAACGCCTCCGGTGAACTGGTGGGCATCCTCACCAACCGGGACATCCGCTTCTGCGAGGGCAGTGACTACGAGCGGCCGATCAGCGAGTTCATGACCAGCGAGAACCTGGTCACCGCCAAGGTCGGTACGTCGCTCGACGAGGCCAAGCTCCTGCTGCAGAAGTACCGCATCGAGAAGCTGCCGCTCGTCGACGACCACGGACGGCTCGCCGGGTTGATCACGGTCAAGGACATCCAGAAGCGGCTCGACTATCCGAACGCATCGCGTGACACACGCGGACGGCTGCGCTGTGCGGCCGCGTGTGGAGTCGGCGACGATGTCGAGCTCCGCGTCGAAGCACTCGTGAACATGGGTGTCGACGCAGTCGCGATCGACACGGCGCACGGCCACTCGGCAGGAGTCATCAAGACGATCGAGCGGATCAAGGGATCTTGGCCCGAACTCGCCGTCACCGCCGGCAACGTGGTCACCGAAGACGGCGTCGAAGCGCTCGCCAAGGCCGGCGCCGACGCGGTCAAGGTCGGTGTCGGAGCAGGTTCGATCTGCACCACCCGCATCATCTCGGGCGCCGGGATGCCCCAACTCTCGGCGATCTATTTCACTGCCAAGAAGGCACGCGACCTCGGCGTCCCGATCATCGGTGACGGTGGTATCACCTATTCCGGCGACATCGTGAAGGCGATCGCCGCCGGTTCGACCACCGTCATGCTCGGCTCGTTGCTGGCGGGTACCGAGGAGAGCCCCGGCGACACCGAGCTGTTCGAGGGTCGCCGGTTCAAGAGCTATCGCGGCATGGGTTCACTCGGAGCCATGCAGGGCCTCGGAGCCGACCGGTATGCGACCGCTCAGTCCGATGAGCGCTCGTCGGGCGCTCAGTCAGATCTGGCGGCGAGCAGCCGCAAGCTCGTTCCCGAGGGCATCGAGGGTCGTGTGCCATACGCGGGGCCGCTCGGCGACACGATCTATCAGCTCGTCGGTGGCCTGCGATCGGGAATGGGCTACGCGGGTGCCGCCGACCTCGAGGCATTGCGCACCGGTGCCCGGTTCATGCGGGTCACCACGGCGGGGCGCGAGGAGAGCCACCCCCACGACGTCACGATCACGAAGGAAGCCCCCAACTACCAGCGGTCCTGATCGGCCTCAGCCGATCAGCCCGGTTTCACGACGCCAGCAGTTGCGGGTCGACGAGACTGACCGTGAGTTGCCGAAGCCTCACCGGCACTCCACAGACCCGGGCTCGCACAGAGGGATCGATCTCGAGCGTCACGAGCCCTTTCGACGAGCCGTTGACGAGCCATCGGCCGTTCCAGCCGTGCGCTCCCCAGCCCCACACCCGCCGGTCCACAGCCGTCGACGACGTGATGTTGACGCGTGGAATCTCGGCTCTGAAGGCCCAGCCCATCTGCACGCTGATCGTGTCGTCACACATGATCACGCGACTGAACCGACGCCCTGTGCCGAGCAGTCCCAGCAGCCAACCACACCATGGGTCGTAGCGAATGTCGAGCCGTATGCCGTCCATGAGCTGAACCGTACCGAGCGCGAAGGCACAGCGCCCTGGGGCCGTGCCAGCCGATCGGCCGGGAGGCGTGCTGCATGCCTAGTGTCGGGCACACCATGGCTGACAGTTTTTTCACCACCACCGACGACCGGTGGTTCCAACCGACCGATCCGTGCCGCGGACCGTGGGACCCGCACAGCTGCCACGCCGGCCCGCCCACGGGTCTGCTGGCACGCGCGTCCGAGCTGTTGCTGCCGGATCAGCAACTCGTGCGCATCACCGTCGACCTGACCCGGCCGGTCCCCTATGCAGGCTTCCGTATCGATGCCGAGGTCACCCGGCAGGGCCGAACGGTCAGCACGACATCGATGAACATCATCGACGAATCGGGCAAGATCGTCGTGACCGCACGCGGCATGCACATCGCTGCCGGCGAACCGTTCGAGATACCGACGGCACCGCACACGATGCCCCACCTCGCCGATGCCGAGGACGGCCACTTCCCACTGCGCGAGCTCCCCCACGGCCTATCGGGGTTCCCATCGGCCGTCGAGGTGCAGTATCCACCTGACGAAGGGCCGCATCCCGGCCCGACGCGGATGTGGATGCGTTCGCTGCCGCTGCTCGCAGACGAGGATCCGTCACCGTTCCAACGGATCTGCCCACTCGCCGACTGCGGCAACGCAGTCTCGCGCAACGCAGAGCCGGCGATCGTCGCGTTCATCAACACCGATCTCACGATCCTGCTCCACCGACCACCGGTCGGTGAGTGGCTCGGCATGGACTCGGTTTCGCGGTGGGAACCGAACGGGATCGGCATGTCGGATTCGCTCCTCTTCGACGACGACGGGCCGGTCGGCCGAGCGCTCCAGTCGCTGATCCTCCGGCCGGCAACCGTCCCGGGTGCTCACACATGACGCAGTACGAACATCCGTACCCGGCGCCCGATCTCGCCGAACGGCACCCGTTCGTGCCGCTCGATTTTCGGCGATTCACCCTCGACGAAATGCGTCGGCGCGGCGAAGTGTTCCACACCGAGATGGCACGGCGTCGGTCGGTCAGGATGCTGTCCGACGAGCCCGTCCCGTTCGACCTGATCGAGCGGGCGATCGAGACGGCGGGCACAGCTCCGTCCGGGGCCCACCACCAACCGTGGCGTTTCGTCGTCACCGGCAGTCCCGAGGTCAAGCGTCGGATTCGTGAAGCGGCCGAGGCCGAGGAGCGCACCAACTACGAGGCGGGCCGCATCAACGACGAATGGCGCCGCGAACTCGAACCGCTCGGCACCGACTGGCACAAGGAGTTTCTCGAGATCGCCCCGTGGATCGTGGTGTTGTTCGAGGAGCGCTACGGCTTGACCGACACCGGCGAACGTCGCCACCACTACTACGTGAAGGAGTCGTGCGGCATCGCAGCCGGCATGTTCATCACGGCGCTGCACCACATGGGCCTGGCGACGCTCACCCACACGCCCAGCCCGATGGCTTTCTTGTCGCACGTGCTGGGTCGCCCCGAGAACGAACGCCCCTTCGTACTGTTTCCCGTCGGCTACCCCGTCGACGACTGCCGAGTACCCGACCTGCAGCGCAAACCTCTGCGAGACGTCATGACCATCGTCGGAGATCCCCCCGACTGACGGGTATCTCTCGGAACCCGCACCATCCATCGTTCAGATGAACGAGGCGTGATCGGTTCGTTCGAACGCACGGCGGAGCGAACCCGAACAGCGTGGGCTGTGAGCGGTGACACGGAACGCTGCGATCGAGCGAACCGGACCGCCTCGTCAGGCGAGCTTCTCGACGAAGCCCTCGAGTTGGCGCAGGTTGCGGCACTCGTACACACCGTCGGTGTGGACGCCGTAGTCGCCCACGATCGAGTCACCGGTGTTCCAGTACGACTTCGGTTCGGGATTGAGCCAATACACGTGGCGGGCCTTCTGGCGTATCTCTTTCACCACCCACGCCTGGCTGGCGTGGTAGTTGTTGCGAGCATCGCCGAGCAGCAACACGGTGGTCTTGGGGCCGACGTCCTTGCCGTAGCGCTCCCAGAACACCTCGAAGGCATGGCCGTAGTCGCTGTGTCCGTCGACCCACACCACGTCGGCCTCGGTGTTGACCCGATGGATCGCTTCCTGAATGTCTTCGGTGGCCTTGAAGTACTCGGTGACCTCGTCGATCCCGTCGATGAACACGAACGAGCGCACCTTCGAGAACTGCCCTGAGATGGCGTACACCAGCATCAGGGTGAAGCGCGCGAACGCTGCCACGGACCCCGAGATGTCGGCAACGACCATCAGCTCGGGTTTGGCCGGTCGCGGATACTTGAACTTCGGCTCGGCCGGCACACCGCCGTAGCTGAGCGAATGCCGAACCGTGTTGCGGAAGTCGAGCGGACCCTTGCGGCCGTGGCGGCGCTTGCGGGCAAGCCGGGCGGCGAGTTTGCGGGTGAGCGGCTGCAACGCCTTCTTGAGGCTCTGCATCTCGTCGCGTGACGCGTGCATGAACTCGACGTCTTCGGGAAGTGGCTTGCGCAGCGTCTTGGCCATCGCCTCGACACCCCGGTCGGCGACGAGGCGACGGCGGATCTCGGCCTCGATCTCTTGCTTGAACTGCTCGATCCGGTGCTCGAACTCGTCGTGCTCGAGACGCTCCTCGAGCGAGGTCAGCTCGCCACCTTCAGCCTGCTGGGCGGTCTGATCCATCAGCTTGTCGAGCATGCCGTCGAGGTCGAGGTTGCGCAGCGTGCGATACAGGTAATACGTACCGCCCACCGGACGGCCCGGTTCCATCCCAGCGAATCGCTGCACCGCCTGCTTCGCGAGCGCCCGCATCATGGCCTGGTCGCCGTTGAGCAGCGCCTGCATGAGCATCTGGGCGATCTCTTCGGGCGTGAGGGCGTCCATCGAACCGCCTCCACGGCTGCCCTCGCCCTCTTGCTGCTGCTCTTGCATCTCGCGCCAGAGCTCGTCGAGATCGGACTCGTCACCCTCTGCCAGCTTGTACTCAGGGCCCCGCAGCGAGAAATACACCTCGAACACGGTCTCGAACGCACGCCAGTGCGAGTTGTTCTTGATCAGTGTCGCCCCGAGCGCGTACTTGAACGCGTCACGATCCTCGATGGGGATGAACTGGATCGCCTCCATCGCGTCGAGGTTCTCGGTCAGGCTGACCGGCAGCCCTGCATTGCGAAGCTCTTGGACGAACCCGTTGAGCAGGTCCAGCATCGACCGCTGCGGCCCGCCAGAGATCGTGGTCGTGTTGCTCATCGGATCGACGTCGCCAGGTCAGCTCTCGACCGACAGCTCCTTGGCGGCCTTGGTGATGTCGGTCTGGTACTTGAGCAGGATGTGCAGGGTCTCTTTGGCCGTCGCCTCGTCGATCGTGTCGATGTTGAGCAACAGCAGGGTGCGGGCCCAGTCGAGCGTTTCGGAGACGCTGGGCGCCTTCTTGAGATCGAGCATGCGGATCGAGCGAACGATGCGGGCGATCTGGTCGGCCAGGTGCTCGGTGATCTCTGGCACCTTGGTGAGCACGATCTCTTTCTCGCGTTCCATCGTGGGGTAATCCACATGGAGGTAGAGACAGCGCCGCTTCAGGGCCTCGGACAGCTCACGGGTGTTGTTGGACGTCAGGAACACGAGCGGGATCTGCGTGGCCTCGATGGTGCCCAGCTCGGGAATCGACACTTGATAGTCCGAGAGGATCTCGAGCAGCAGCGCCTCGGTCTCGACCTCGACGCGATCGACCTCGTCGATCAGCAGCACGACCGGGTCGGGAGCGCTGATCGCTTCGAGCAACGGTCGTGTCAGCAAGAACTCGTCGGAGAAGATGTCGTCGTGCACCTCGCTCCACGAGTCGCTGTTCTTGTCGGCCTGGATGCGCAGCAGCTGCTTCTTGTAGTTCCACTCGTAGAGCGCCTTGCTCTCGTCGAGGCCCTCGTAGCACTGGAGGCGGATGAGGCGCGACCCGGTCATGTCGGCGATGCTCTTCGCGAGCTGGGTCTTGCCGGTGCCGGCCGGGCC
>JAHEDX010000048.1 GCA_024641005.1 Acidimicrobiaceae bacterium | reverse complement strand
CCGCTTTGAGAAGTGATGCAAAGTTCGTTGAATCCAAAATTCTTTTCTTGGAAGACATCCGACGTCGTGGCCTGTTCGGCGCAGATCAACTGGCACGGTGGATCGTTCCGATCGACTCGCAGAGCAGGCGGCGCATCAGCTGCGCCCGGAATTCGAAGCGCCCGACCATCGGGTCGACTTCGCGGATCAGGTGCTGACGTTCGAACTGAGCGACGAGTTCACGGGTCGTCGCCGGACACAGTCCGAGCCCACCGGCGAGCTGGTAGGTGTCGAACGACTCTCCGAACGAGGCGGCGACGGCGAGCGCTGTGCGAGCGGCGGATCCGACCGGACCGACCCACGCCAGTAGGTCCTCCACGACGCTCGCGCTCAGGTGACGCTTGCCTCGACAGGCATCGACACACGCGGCCAGTACCCCGGGATGGCCACCCGACTCGTCCCATGCCCGTTCGACGGGGAGCGAGTCGACGACCGAACGCTGCAACGGCCCGAGTTCGATCACCGTGGATCGTGCCAACACGAGCTCACACCGATCAGAGCTGATGGGCTGCGGGACGCGTCGTGCGGCGATGACCGTCAACGACCTCACGGCGTGCGGCCCTGCCAAACCGGCGATCACAGCGAGTGACGCGTCATCGGCCAGGTGGAGATCGTCGATGGTGATCACGATCGATCCGATCTGGTCGAGCACCTCCGCGAGTTGGTCGAACATCGCCGGCACGGTTCCGCCGAGCGAGGGAAGTCGCTCGAGCCCGGCAGCGTTGCAGAGCGACCGGATCAGCCGGTGCACGGTGTACAGCGGATACGCGGTGTCCGATGGCAGACAGCTGAAGGAATGGACCGTATGTTCGGTTCTCGATCCGATTTCACGGAGGAATGCGGTCTTGCCGATTCCTGGTGGACCTTCCACGATGACGAGTCGGCTCGATCCGTCGCCGAGTCGCCCGACGAGTTCCAGACCGGCTTCGAGTTCGGTCTCGCGCCCGACGAAGCGCAGCGCGTCCATCGGACGGCTCAGCCGAGCCGCGACTGGCACCGGTCGTGCTGGCATGACGGATGTCTCAGGGCTGTCGAGGATCGACTGCAACACGTTGGTCTCGGGTGAGATCTCGGCCCCGAACTCGTCCGCCAAACGGAGTTCGAGGTCTTTCAACAACAACCGCGCCTCATGTCGCCGACCGAGTCGGACCTGTGCTGCGGCGGCCAGCGCGATTCCCTCCTCGAGCACCACCGGTGATTCCTCGTACGCGCGCTCCGCGAGCGCCAGCGCCAGCAGCGCCTCTTCGTGCACGAGCGCGCTGCGGGCGGCGTCGAGCAGCACCCGCTGGACCCGTTGGCTGTAGCGATCGCGAATACCCGTCGCCCACGACGCGTACATTTCGTCCTCGAGCACCGGCCCGCGTGCGAGGTCGACCGCCTCGAGCAGATCACGCAACCCACCGCCGCGGTCCTCCGTCGACGACCAGTCGACGAGTTCGTCGAAGTGGAGTAGGTCGATGTCTGCGACAGTCAGGTCGATCCGATAACGCCCGCGTTCGGTCTCGACCGGCTGGGAGCCGTCATCGGCGACCATCACCGAACGAAGCAGCGAGATGCTGTGGTCGACGGCAGCGCTGGGATTGCGGGGCAGCTTGTCTCCCCACAGAGCATCGATGAGCCGGTCCTTGGTGACCCAGTTGCCGCCGGCGATGGCGAGCAGCTGGCACATCTGCTTCACCTTCTTGCTGGGGAAGTCGGCGGCGCCGATCCGGCGCGAAGCCGTCGTGACCTCGACCGGCCCGAACAGCGAGATCCGGACCCGGTGTTGCCCGATCGGCTCGATGTCGTCCGACAGCGACTCATGTGCGGCGCGACGCTCGATCACGCTCATGGCGCCACCCGATCGCATGGCGTCGGGCCCCAACCTGTCGCTCGGCGAGATCTCGACCGCGCTGGTCTGCCATCGCCACTACCCGGCCGGGAACTCGAATAGACCCCATTCCGCCCGGGCCGCTCGTCCGCCGAAGCAACCACAACAGCGAGATAACAATGTGAATTTCAGTCCGCTCTCAACGCTTCCTCAACGCTTCCTCAACGAACGCTCATGATCAGCGTCCGTTCGGGCACTTTGCGTGGCAGAGCCGGTCGGTCTACGAGGGCTCGAAGCGATAGCCGATCCCGCGGATCGTCGTGATCGATGCCGCGCACGCCGGGTGCAGGTCCAACTGCTTGCGGATGCGATGGATGTGCTCGGTAACGGTGCCGTCGCCGACCCAGCCAGGCTCGGTCTCCCACACGTGGCGCAGCAACTGGTCGCGGGTGAACACCTGACGGGGGTGAGCCACGAGAAAGGCGAGCAGGTCGAACTCGCGTGCGGTGAGTGACAGCACCACCCCATCGATGAGGGCTTCACGCGCCTGGGGGTCGATGACGGGCATCCCGTGATCGAGTGGTACAGAGGTTGGTTCGACCGGCGACGCGAGATTCGATCGTCGAATCGCGGCGCGGACCCGGGCGGTCATCTCGCGAGGCAGGAACGGCTTGACGATGTAGTCGTCGGCGCCGAGCTCGAGGCCGAGGACGCGATCACCTTCGTCGGCGGCCGCGGTCATCATCAGGATCGGCACACTCGACGAACGCCGCATGGTGCGAACGACAGTGAACCCGTCGATCCCGGGAAGCCCGACATCGACCAGCACGACCGACACCTGCGGCGTCAGCTGCTCGAGGCCGGCTTCGCCGCTGGCCGCCTCGATCACCTGGAAGCCTTCGGCTTCGAGCCGAATCCGTACGAATGCTCGCAGACCGTCATCATCGTCGATGAGCAGCGCGATCGGACGGGTGTCCATCGGCTGTGGCTGGTCCGCAGTCATTGTCGAGACGTTACCCAATGGCGCCGCGACGGTTCCGCCTGTTGATCACGACCCCCGTCGAGTACTAGCGTTATTGAATCGTCCTCTCCAGGGCGGAAGATCAGGCGGAACAGATATGCATGGCGGAAGCAGACTTCGGTCGTCGATGAAGGCTTCGACGACCGCGGCAACTCGTATCGACGGGCGGCCGGGGGTGTGGAACGAACGGCTCAGCGGCGGGTGGGATCGCGCGATCACGGTGGCCATCGACATCGGATTGGTCACGGCCGCGATCGCAGGCGTCGTCACGCACGATGTCGTGCTCTGGTTCCACATCATCTTCGTGCTCGTCATCATCGCAGCGCTCGAGCTGCCGTTCCGACCGTTCGCGCTTCGGCTCGCTGTGTGGTCGGTCGTCTCGACCGGCCTCGTCATCTGGGCTGTCACCGAACTCGCTACACCCAGCCAGGAGCTGTTGGAGCTTCCGATCCTGACATTCGTGCTGGTGCTCGTGTTCCTGGTGGCTCAGTCGCGCGGGCGCAGCCTCGACCGGCTACAGCGCACCCAGCGCGACGCACAGGCCCGTGCCGAACTCGAGCGAGAAACGATGCAGACGCAACTCGAGCAGAGCCAACGACTCGACCTGCTCGGGCGAGCCAGCGCCAAAACGGCTCACGAGATGCGCAGCGTGTTGACCATCGTGCGCGGATGCGCTGCCGAGTTGGGCGACGAGCATTCGCCGAGCATTCGCCACAAGGCAGCCGAGTTGGTCGATGCCGTCGATCGCGGCCTCGAGATGCTCGACGAGTTGTCGGCTGCCGGCCGGGCGAATCGCACCGTGACAGGCACCCTCGACTTGACATTGGCGCTGCGGCAGACCGAGTCGCTCCTCGTGCATCTGGTGCACGACGGGATCGAGATGCGGTGTGCCGTCCCCAGCGGTCGGATCGAGGTCGAGTTCGACCGCACGAGTTTCACCCAGGTCGTGATGAACCTGGTGGCCAACGCGGTCGATGCCGTCGGCGACCGGGGCACGATCGGTGTCGCGGTTCGCGAGGTGCACCGGCATCGCAACAGCGTCGCCGGGCTCGAACGATGCGCACTGATCGAGGTGGTCGACTCGGGTGCAGGAATGGTGGCCACCGACGATGGCGACGTCTTCGACGCCGGGTTCACGACGAAGGGCGACACCCACAGCGGCCTCGGCCTCTCGATGGTGTGGCAGATCGCTGCACGCGCCGGCGGCACGGTCGAGATCGACTCCAACCCCGGTACGGGTACCACGGTGAGCGTGTTCCTGCCGCTCGCGAAACCCGAGCACCGGACGAAGCGGTGCGTGCTCGACGTCGAGGACGAGCGTGCGATGTCGATGATCAGCCACGAGTTCGTGCTGCTCGGCTACGAAGTGCACCGGGCCGACGAGATCGAGCCCGACCACGCGCTCGCTGCAGACGTTGCCGTGGTCGACGAAGGTTGCTCCGGCATCGGTTCGATCGACTTCGGCACGACGCGCGTGATCCACCTCAACGGCGCGGGCCCGTGGAAATCGCCGTCGACATCGGCCGAGGCGACGCAACTGGTGAGGAGGGTCCTGATGGACACCTCCCCACTCCCCCGCTGACCTGTCCCGCGTCGCGGGCCCTGCCGGCAGATCTGCTCACATCAGTGCGTTCACGTCATTGAGCAGCGCGGACAGCCCCAGAATGGCGACGCCGAGCCAACCTCCGCGGATGACGATCGTGCCGGGTCGGCTGCACGTCACTCGCTCGAGTGGGGTGTTGGAGCGGACGATCAACCACAGCGTGAACACGATCGTCGCGACAGCGAGCAGCACGATCGTGAGCGGGAACGCCACCGCCAGCCCGATGGGGAGCGCCCACCTGGTTCGCCCTCTGGCCGTGATCGACGACGGCTGGCCGACCCGGTCGACGGCAGCACCGACGGCCACCGCGAACAGCGCGGGCAGCAGCACGAACAAACCGATCGCGAACCAGGTGGGCTTCAGCAGCCGAAAATCGATCCCGTCGCTGTGGACCAGCAGTGATCCGCCCACTGCGCCCGCGGCGAGCGCTATCGTGAGACGCCGGAACCAGTGCGGGCCGATCAGCCGCGGTGAGACGCACTGATACACGGCCACCCCGATGATCCCCACGCCGCCACCGAGCATGAGCAGGTTGTAGGTGCCACCCAGCGTGAACCTGCCGATCGTGAAGTCGTCGTCGCTCTGCACGCCGATCACGTGGCTCGGCGATGTCAGTCTGAGGGCGAGCATCGCGAGCCGGCTCCCGAAGCCGATCACGATGACGCCGACTCCGATGCCGGCAACGGCGAGCAGGCGAAGTTGTTCGAGCACGGCCGAACCCAGCCGCTCCAGATCCCTCCTCGGCGCGCTGTCGTCCGCTGGTGTCGTCGAGTCGTGTTGCACCGATCGCTCCGTTCTCGTTCCCCGGCCAGCAGCGACGCTGATTCGCCCCTGTCTGGGAGTCATCACCCCACCCTCCGGCGCCGAGCACGTCGCACCTCTTCGCGTCACGCACTCCGGACACGCGGGCGGTGACCCACGACCGATCAACGAGGTAGATCATCGCGCATCGTTCGCGTGCACGACAGAGCATTCTCGTTCCCGACGTCATGGCAGCCGGGTGTGGGCACGACATGCGTCGAAACCATCCACCCATTGCACGCGTATCGGTCTCAGCCCACCTCACGACGGGTTCGTCGTCGGCGTTGTCGGTGTGCTTCAGCAGCTGCCCGGATAGCCGGCTTGGAGCCAAACCACCTCGGCATTGCTCGGGGCGATCAGTCCGAGCGCGCCGACGGTCTCGGGACCGACCGAACCGTCGAGGTCATCGAGGTCGTTCGCCTGCTGGAACTGTTCGACGGCGACTCGGGTGGCCGGGCCGTAGACCCCGTCGACGACGAGCGTCGCTCCGCGGGCGTCGAGCGCCGCTTGCAGATCGCTCGTCCAGTCCCAGTCGAGTCGACCGCGCAGCACATGAATCGACGAGTCGGCGAAGAACCTCGTCGGGTCGAAGTCGGTTTCACAGACGTCGTAGCTGCCCACGGCGACGCCGGGATACGCGTCGCGCAGCTGGGCGAGCGTCGAGCCCACCGTGAGACCCGAATCGAACGGCAGCTGACTGCTGGTCGACTCCCAACTGATGAGGTGCAGCGTGCCTGGTACCGGGTCACCCCAGTGGTCACCGAAGAACGGGGTGTCGCTCAGGATGAGGAGGACTCCGGGGTCGGACCACTCGTATTGCGCGAGGTCGTACAGCGCGTGGTAGCCGCCTGGCAGGTACAACCGATCCGGCGGCTGCGCCGAGAAGACGACCCGATCGGTCGGCGGCCCGAAGGCCTGCTCGAGCTCGCGCACCAGTTGCTCGGCAGGATCACCGAAGTCGAACGTGCCGAACCCGTCAGCCCGAGGAGCCAACGCCGTCGGTGTGCCGCCGTCACGTGCGGGCGCCGGCCGAGCTCCGAGGACGGCCACTTGGGAGTCATCGGGTGGCAACCCGAGCGCGTCCCCGATCTGCGGAGTCAGCCACAGCTGTGAGGTGACCGCGACGATGCCGTGACGGTTCAGGAAGTCGACCCAAGCCGCCTGTGAGCGAGGTCCCCATTCACCGTCGACCGCGATGTCTGCTCCACCGGCATTGAGCGCTTCCTGCACCGCGCGGACCATTTCGCCGAAGTCGTTGCCCGCCGTCGCAGGATCCCAGTCGACCGTGCCCCAGTAGCCGCCCGCTTCGGAAACGTCGACGTAGAAAGCGGCGAGCACGCCTTCGCCATAGCCGAACTCGAGATCGGGGGCAACCTGTCGCAGACTGGCGATGCTCATGCCGGCGTGCAAGCCCTCGGGCGTCGACAACGCGTGCGAACCGGTCGCGACCGTCGCAAGCCAATCGGCGAACTGCAACGGTAGCGGCCGCTGCGGTTCGGTTCCGTCCGAGTCGACGAAGGCGACCTGCAGACCGTGTTCATCCCACGTGACGAGGCGGCCCTGTTCGATCACCCGCAGGTCGCTCAGGCAGTCGAGCCACCCTGCCCCTTCGACACATTCGCCGTCGGGCCCGAGCACGGCGTCACGATCTGGTGGACCCAACAGCGCCGACAGCGCATCGAGCGCCTCGCCGATCGGAGTACCGAAGTCGACCGGGCCGAGACCGTCGGGCCGCAACGCGAGATCGTCGGGAGGGTCGGTGGACGGCGTCGACGTGGTGCTGGCAGGCATGGTCTCGTCGGACGTCGTGGGTGCCGTACCGGACGGGGCGGTCGGTTCGGGCACCGCGGTGCCCACGGTGGTCTGCCTCGCGCCGGTCGGTTCGGAGGCCGAATCTCCGGCACACGCAGCGAGCAGGATCGCCACGAGCAGTGCGGCAAGGCGACGATGGTGTCGCACGACGACCACCTCCACCTTCATCATGGGACCCGAGGGGAGCAGGCACAAGGCAAGGTCGTCACCTACTCGATCCGGCTCGCAGCAGCGCGTCGAAGTCGCGCGGTCGGGTCGGTGAGTACGGTGTCCGCATGGCCGCCACAGCGAGTCGATCCGAGGTCACGATCGTGCCGGCGAACGAGGCCAGCTGGGAGGACCTCCAGATCGTGTTCGGCACACGTGGAGACCCAGCCAGGTGCCAGTGCCAGTGGTACAAGACACCGAGTTCGCAGTGGCGTTCGGTCCCGGTCGACGAGCGAGCCCATCGGTTGCGCGAGCAAACCGACTGCGGGCATCCCGGGTCGGAGCAGACGACCGGGCTGGTCGCCTACCTCGACGACGAGCCGGTCGGATGGTGCGCGGTCGAGCCTCGGGTCGAGTACCCACATCTGTTGTCGACGCGTGTCCCGTGGTCGGGTCGATCCGAGGACCAGACCGACGAAGGCATCTGGTCGGTGACGTGTTTCGTGGTTCGTTCCGGCTTCCGGCGTCGTGGCGTCAGCCGGGCGCTCGCTCGGGCCGCCGTCGACTTCGCCAGGCAGCGGGGTGCACAGGCGCTCGAGGCCTACCCGATGATCACACAGCCCGACAGCGAGGTCACGTGGGGAGAGCTGCACGTCGGCAGCCGCAGCATCTTTGCCGACGCCGGACTCACCGAGGTCACGCACCCCACCGTCCGCCGGGTCGTGATGCGGATCGACTTCTCGACCATCCACACCTGACGCGACCCACCGCGCATCTGAACCGACGCAAAGTCGACTCACGACCAACGGGTACCAACCAAGCGGCTTTGCGCCGACTCACGACCACCGGACCGGCGCGTCGATCACGTCGACGATCGGATGCCGAACTCGTCGAGCACTGTCGCGGTGTCGCGTCCCAGCGGCAGTGGGCGGCCGGGATCGCTGCGAACCTTCGGCCGAACCGACCCCTGGTCGGCGGCGATGATCGTTCCGTTCGACCGGGGTGACATCGAGGCGGCGACATGCGCGAGCGCGACGTCGACCAGCCACCGACCTCCCCCATTCGCCAGCTGTGCGATCACGGCGGCGACCGACAACCCGGTGACCGGGTCGGCGACCGCATCGGCAAGGAAGGTAGGCGATTCGCCGACCCACCCCACCAGGTTGCCCGCCACGGCGGTGTCGTCCCCGAAGCCGACACGGTGGCCCGCGGCACCGTCGCGGCCGTACGCCGTGATCGAGACCCAGATCTGCGGATGCCGTTCGGTCAACGTCACGGCGTCGATGCCCAGCTGCTGTAGCGCCCGCGGACGGGAACCCTCTATCACCACGTCGACGTTCGACAGCAACTCACCGAGTTGCCGACAGCCGTCGTCGGTGTGCAACGGCAGCGCTACCGACTCGCATCGACCGTGCAACGCCTCGAAGAAGCGCCCCGCGCGGCGCGACCCGTCAGGGCGGTACTCGCTCTCGACCTTGACGACACGAGCGCCCATCCGAGCGAGCACGTCGCCGGCAAGCGGCCCGGCCCACAGCGACGAGAGATTCGCCACGACCAAGCCCTCCAGCGGTTTCGGAGCCGCATCGCCGAGACGGCGCCCGCGGACCGGATGCATCTCACCCACTTCGCCCAACCGAGCGCACGCGAGGCCCAGCAGCGTGGCCTGCTCCACCACTTCGGCGCACGCTCGATCGGCCACGGCGCGTTCGACGATCGGCCAATGAGGGCCGCCAAGGTCGACGCCCAACCACGCCGGAACGGCCGCAATGTCATCGTCCCTGGCGAGGGTCGCCACCACCCACCCGTCGGCGCACGGCAGGATCCGGCTCGCCCCGCCACAACTCGCCGCTCGCCCCGTTGCAGGACCGGACGGCGAGAGACCGAGGGCTGCGGCCCGTTCACCGATGACGCCGACGCCGTCGGCACCCACGAGATCGGCGAGGCCCGCACCCTGAGCGTCCAGGCACCGGGCGAGTCCGACGGCACCGCGCACCAGCTCGACCGGAACCGCGACGCCCGGAGCGGTCAACCACTGTCCACCCGATCGCGCCCAGAGATCCGCGGCGTCCACGTCGGCATCCGACCACTGCGGATCGACGACCTCCCAGCTCATCCGACCATCCTTGCTGCTTCGTCGTACTGTGTGGACATCAGCCATCTCGACCTGACCCCTCGCGCCTACGAAGAGTTCATCCGCTCACCATTCGTCGACGAACGCATCGCCGGTAGCGCCGGCATACATGCGGTCGTCATCCGCGGCGATCCGACCCACATCACAGCGCCCGGTTCGCTTCCGGTCGTCGTGTGCGCGCTCGGTGAGCGACTCGGGGCCGCCGGGCCGACTCACGCCGATCTGATTCTCGAAGAGGACGACCTGGCGGCCACCCTCACCACCATCGAACGGGTGCCCCTCGCGGCGGCAACGCTCGCGATACTCCTCCGGTCCATCGAGGGCATCGCGGTTGAGGACGGACTCGGTATGGAGTCGGCGGTGTACTCGCTCCTCCAAGGCGGACCGGAGTTTGCCGCGTGGCGGACCGAAGCCCCGCACCGGGCCGAGGTCACCGTCGGTTCGGTCGTCAGCATGCAACGCCGCGGGGATGAGCTCGAGATCACCCTCGATCGCCCGAGTCGCCACAATGCGATCTCCACTCAGCTCCGCGACGAGCTCTACTCGGCGTTGTCGATGGCCGTCGCCGACGACTCGATCGCGTCGGTCCACCTGCGCGGGAACGGACCGTCGTTCTGCAGTGGCGGCGACCTCGGCGAGTTCGGGAGCCGACCGGATCCGGTAACGGCACACATCACCCGGCTCGCCCGTAGCCCTGGACGTCTGATCGAGCGGCTCGGTCACCGCATCACGGCCCACATCCACGGATCGACGCTCGGCGGGGGCATCGAGATGGCCGCGTTCGCCGGGCGCGTCGTCGCTCACCCCGACACGATGATCGGCCTCCCCGAGATCGAACTCGGACTGATCCCCGGCGCCGGCGGAACGGTCAGCCTCACCCGACGGATCGGTCGCCAACGCACGGCAGCGCTGGCGTTGACCGGGCGAACGATCAGCGCGGGTCGGGCCCTCGACTGGGGCCTCGTGGACGAGATAGCAGACTCAGGCTGACTGATCGGCGTGGGGCGGACGCCAGAACACTGCGAGCAACACGGCACTGCCCCCGAGTCCGGCCAACGCAGCGATCGACAACCCGGTCACGCCACTGAGGTCATCCCTGATGTCGAACGCCTCGTCGAGTGACCAACTGCCGGGCCCGACAGCACCGAGCACGATTCCGCAGAGCAGCAGCGACATCACGTACTCCCAGCCCTCACCAGGCCTGAAGATGAAGAACCCGTTACCACGGTGATTGATCACCCATGCCACCGCCATCACACCCACCACGCCCGCCGCTCCGAACGGCGTGAGGAGGCCGAGTACCAGCAGCAGGCCTGCTCCGATCTCGGTGATGCTGGCCAGCCAGGCTTGCATCAGGGGCTGTTTCATGCCCATCGATCCGAACCACCCCGCGGTGCCGGCGATCTTGCCGCCACCGATGATGTGATTGATGCCATGTGCCAGCATCACCGCGCCGATCCCGCATCGGAAGATGAGCAGGGCGAGGTCGATGGCGTCAGCGTCGGACATCGATCGCTCAGTCGCTCGCCGGGAGAGGCTTGGCGTCCTTGAGTTCGAAGAGCACGCCGTCGAGCGCCGGGACGCCGTCACCGGGCTTCGTGCAGAGCAGTTCGAAGGCGCCCTCGACGTCGACGTACCGTTTCCCCATAGAGGCGCCTCCGCCATGGCCGTCGACGACGGAACCAGATCCGTCGCGATCGGCGGCGGCGGTGACGGGTGCAACCCCGCCGATCGTGACATCTGCGTCGGCTCCCGACGCTTTCACCACGATCATCTCCGTCGTACAGACGGCGCTGAACAGTCGGGTGCCGGGTTTCAGATTGATCGCCATGTCGCTGCATCTCCCATATGGTTCGGGTTCGGTTCTCGCTGGTGAGATCGGTGTTCGTAAAACAGGATAGTAATTTTGTGGCACGGTCGACGGATTCCCGAGCGAAGCCTCATGCGCTCGCTTCGGTGATGTCGACGACCATCACGGTCTACTCCGACTCGGCCAGTTCGGCCAGCACGAGGCGCCGCAGCATCTTGCCGGTCTCGGTGTGCGGCAGTTGGTGCTTGATGACGATTCGATCCGGCGTCTTCGAGCCACGCAGAGCGGACCGGACGTGCTCGCGAAGATCGTCGGGATCGACGTGCTCGCCATCGCGCAGCACCACCGCTGCCTGGATGACCTGACCCCACTCGTCGTCGGGGATGCCAACGACACACGCCTCGGCGACAGCCTGATGGGCGAGCAGGACCTCTTCGATCTCGGCAGGGGCGATGTTCTCGCCGCCGCGGATGATGGTGTCGTCGGAACGGCCCTCGATGAACAGGTACCCATCGGCATCGACCGAGCCGCGGTCCTTCGTACAGAACCATCCCTCGGCATCGAGGACGCTGCCGGTGGCGTACTCACCGGAGACCTGCTCGCCACGTAGATAGATCATGCCGAACTCACCCGCCGGTAGCGGTTCGTCATACTCGTCGCGGATTTCGATCTCGACCATCGGCAGTACCTGGCCCGCCGACGAGAGGCGCCGTCTGATCGCCGGATCATCAGAACTGACAGCTGCCCGATGGTCGTCGGGGCCGAGCACGGCGATCGTCGAGGCCGTTTCGGTGAGGCCATAGGCGTTGACGAATCCGGTGTCGGGAAACAGGCGAAGGGCGTCGGTCAACACCCGTTCGGCCACCCGAGCGCCGCCATACGACAGGGAACGCAACGTGGGCACGTTGGCGGTGCAACCACCGAGGCTCTTGACGATGCGGGCCAGCATCGTCGGCACGACCATCGCGTTCGTGATCGCTTCGCCGCGCACGGTCTCGAGCCACAGCTCGGGGTCGAAAGAACGCAGATAGACCAACCGCCGACCGGCGAACGTGTTCGACAACATGTTGGCCAAACCTGCGATGTGGTAGGGCGGGACCGAGACGAGCACGGCCTCCTCCGGGCCGGCACCACCGAACTCGACCGACCCCAGCAGATATGCCATGAGATGCCGGTGCCGCAGCAACGCAGACTTGGGCTCGGAGGTGGTACCGCTCGTGTACAACACCACGGCGATTTCGTCATCATCGAACGGCGGTTCGATCACGGGCGGGTCGGCCGGCAATGAGTTCAGCCAGTCGTCGAACACCGTGACCGGTCCGTCGCAGGCGATGCGGGGAGCGGTGGCCGCGTCGGCGAGAACGAGAGCGCCCGGCTGGCGGGCGATGAGGCTGTTCAAGTGGTGGTCCTCGAGCCGATAGTTCACCGGAATGAACGGAACCCCGGCCCACGCCGCGGAGAAGAGCGCGATCGGAAGCAGCGGATGGTTCTCGCCGGCATAGACAATGGCGGTCTTGTCGCCGACGGTCGATGCTCCGGCCCGGACGAGTTGGCCGAATGCGGTACCTGTCACCAGAGTATCTGCGGTACCGAGCAGGACCCGATCGTCGAAGCCCGACTCGACCATTTCCACCAGGGATGCCAGATGCATCCCCACATTGTTGACGATGGTGTCAGAAATGGCAAACCGTGAGGACAGCGGCTCGGCGGAGACCCACCCTGCTGCCCACGCAGGAAGATCTCACCGCACGCTGTCCTCCAGGCCGGTGCTGCGGCGGCGCGACGCATAGGGTTGACGACGATGTCAGATTCGAGCACCACCGGACTCGTCCCGGCCGCGATGAGTTCGCCGGCCACCTCGGCCATCGCCCGCCGCTCTCCGTCGATCCGCCGTACGAGCCACATCGACATGCACGTCGAGGGGGCAGAGGTCGAATTGCTGGGAGGTGCACGCGATCTCATCACCACGGCGACCGGCAGCCGGGTGGCCGCCGAGGCGTGCCTTCGGGCGTCGGTCGACACCAACGGCGCCCTGGCCGCGCTCACGATCGCTCCGCCGAGCGGAAACTCGGATTCGCTCGTGGGGCGGCAGGTGGCCGGCGGGTTCCGTGATGCGGTGCACGCCGCGTTCCCCGACGACGCCGCTCGGGGAACGCCCCTGGCACTGCTGCTCGACGACCTGCCGGTCGCGACCTTGATCTCGGGGTACGCCCGCCTGTACTCCGGGGACGTCCCGGCCGACGCCGCCAAGGCCGGCATGAAGTCCGACATCTGCTCGGGATGGCGTTCGCAGGGAACGATGATGACCTCGGTCCGCGCCGGCATCGGGGTGCCGGTGACGCTCGGCCCCACCGCACCCTCGCTCGACGCCGATCGCGAGTTCGATGCCGCCGGATGGCACGACATCGATCCGCTGCCAGAGGGGTCGATGCGCCGACGCCGCATGATCGACATCCATCTGGCCGGCGACCGCTGGGAGGTGAACGCCATGTTCCGCGACACCCACGTGCAGCCGGGGGGTCACGAGACGGTCCTGCATGAGTACGCACTCACCGCCAACGTCGACGCCGCATCGCAGATGTTCCTCACCTGTTCCGCGGTGCCGCGTGTGCTGCCCTGGGTCGAGTGCCCGGTGGCCGCCGCCAGCGCCGACCGACTCGTCGGGCACCGGGTCGACGAGGTCCGCGACTACGTCCGGCGCGAGTTGCGCGGCATCTCGACGTGCACCCATCTGAACGACCTGCTCCGTTCGCTCGGCGACATCGACCGGCTCGGGCAGACCCTGACCACCGCCATCTCGAACGACGGGGAAACATCGTGACCGACACCGTCCTGATCCAGCAGCACGACGACGGCGTCGCCGTCATCACGCTCAATCGCCCGGCGACGCGCAATGCAGTCGACGTCGAGCTGGCCGGCGCGTTGGTGGATGCGGTCGCGGCGTGTCAGGACGCACGCTGCATCGTCGTCACCGGGGCAGATCCCGCATTCTGCGCCGGCCTCGACCTGCGCAATCTCGGCACCGACAAGCTGAGCGACCTACCCCCGTTCATCCACGCCGTGTCCGTCTCCCAGGTGCCGACGATCGCCGCGGTCAACGGAGCTGCCGTGACCGGCGGGTTCGAGATCGCATTGGGCTGCGACTTCATCGTGGCGTCGGACCGCGCCCGCTTCGCGGACACCCACGTTCGGGTCGGGGTCTATCCGGGACCCGTCCTCGTCGAACTCCCACGACGGATCGGCATGGCCAAGGCCCGGGAGATGTCGATGACCGGCAACTTCGTCGATGCAGACACCGCGTTGCGCATCGGACTCGCCAACCATGTGGTGCCCCACGACGATCTGCTGCCGTTCACCCTCGATCTCGCGGCGGCGATCGCCGAGCAGGACACCACGATGATCGCCGAGATGCGGCGGGACTGGGACGAGACCGGCGAACTACCGATCGCCGACGCCCATCGCCGACACCGTGAGATCGCCGAGCACTTCGGGTTCACCGGCGTCGGCAGCGACACGCTGAGAAAGAACATGAGCGCCGTCGTCGAGCGGGCGCACCGACAGCACCCCGACCGGTCCAACTGAGATCGTCGGGCGTACGGGCGAGCCGACACCGTGGAACATTTCGAACTGCTGCCGGGCGACGACGATCCCCGCACGTTCGCGCTCGACGTCGCCAACGTGCTGCCCCGCCGGATCTCCCAGTTGGCGCGTGAGGCTCCGGGCGTCGCGTTCCTGGTCGAAGCCGACACCGGCACAACGGTCACGTACGGGGCGTTCTGGGACACCACGCGGCGATGGGCCCGGCTGCTGCGCGATGCAGGAATCGAGGCCGGGGATCGTGTGGCCACGCTGCTCCCGTCCTCGATCGACGCCCACGCCGTCTGGTTGGCGACGAGCCTGCTGGGTGCCTACGAGGTCCCGATCAACCCCGAGTTGCGGGGCGACTTCCTCGACCACGTACTGACGGACGCCGCAATCGCCTTGTGTGTGGTACGACCCGAGTTCGAATCGGTGATCGCCGGATCGGGCGTCGACGGCGTCGGGGTGCTGGTCGCCCCCATCGACACACCGATGACGGACCGGGTCGAGCCGCTCGCGATCGACCGCCTTCCCGCACCCGACGATGTGTCGTGCGTGATCTACACGTCGGGTACGACCGGGCCGGCAAAGGGTGTGATCATCACGTGGGCGCAGATGTCGGCGAACCTCGGCCGCATCCCACGACGCTGGCTGTCGTCGAACGACGCCGTGTACTCGTGCTGGCCGATGTTCCATGTCACCGGGCGCTCACCGATGGTGTCGATGAGCGACGTCGGCGGCCGCGTCGTCCTCCGCCAGAAGTTCTCGCTGCCCGACTTCTGGTCAGATGTCCGGCATCACGGCTGCACGTCGACCACCGCCGGCACGGCGGCCCTGCTGCTCGCTCAGCCGGCCCACGCCGACGACGCCGACAATCCGTTGCGGTTCGTGCTGTTCGGCAAGGTCGGCCGCCAGGGTCTGCGCTTCATGGAGCGATTCGACACGGCCGGCCTGGCGTTCTACGGCTCGACCGAGGTCGGGTTCCCCATCGGCTACCGCCCGATCGCGGCCGGCGACCACGAGGCGGCCGGCTTCTTGCGCCCCGGCTACGAGGCCCGGATCGTCGACGGCGAGCTGTGGATTCGCCCACCCGACCGTCGTCTGATCATGCGCGGCTACCTCGGCCAGCCCGAACGCACATCGCAAGCGATCGTCGACGGCTGGTACCGCACCGGCGACGCCGTTCGCCGACGCGACGACGGAGCATTCGTCTTCGTCGATCGATTGCGCGACACGATCCGGCGATTCGGCGAGAACATCTCCTCGACCGCGCTCGAGAGTGCCGTCCTGGCCGACCCCGACGTCGTCGAGTGCGCGGCGATCGGTGTGCCGTCGCCCGTCACTGGCCAGGAGGTGATGCTGTTCGCGGTACTCCGTGACGGTGCATCTCGCGACCCGCAGGCGTTGGCCGAGCGGCTCGGCGAACTCCTCCCCCGGTACATGCGCCCCGCGTACATCTCGATCGTCGACGAGCTACCGAAGACGCCGACGGGCAAGGTCCGCAAGGTCGCCCTCGACACCGACGTGACCAAGGCCTGGTCGGCCCGCTGATCGAGCGGTCATCTGCCGGTCACGCACGCGGCGATGGCTCAGGCGATGATCTCCCGCTCGCGCAGTGCGGCGATCTGATCATCGGTGAGGCCGAGCTCGCGCATCACGTCGTCGGTGTTCTGGCCGTGGGTCGGAGACGCCCGCAACTCGCCCACCGGGCGACCACCGAACTGAGCCGGCGAGGCACCGGTCAGGTACGAGTCGCCATCGGGATAGGTGACCGGCGTGACGAATCCGTTCACGAGTGCCTGCTCGTCCTCGATCACCTCGGCCGGGCTCTTCTCGGGCGACCAGACGCCCTCGAGTGTCGAGAACGTCTGCTCCCACTCGGCCAGCGTCTTGGTCGCGAAGATCGCATCGAGTTCGGCGATCATCCCGCGGCAGTTCGCTGCCCGTGCCGTTGGATCGGCGTAGCGCTCGTCGTCGATCCATTCACTGCGTCCGACGTGACGGGCGAAGTCCGGCCACCACGCGTCGTAGAGCAGGCACAACACCAACCAGCGGTCGTCGGACGTCTTGTACTGGTTCATCAACGGATCGGGGAACGAGTCACGGGGCGGCATCGGGCCGGCCGGCTGCCATCCCATCGACGCCTGGATCAAGGCCTGGCTCATGATGTAGGTGCCCATCATGTAGAGCGCATGGTCGACGACGATGCCCTTGCCCGTTCGCTCCCGGCGGAACAGGGCCGCCGAGATCGCGCCGGCGAGCGTCGCCCCGCCCGTGAGATCTCCGACCGAGCCCGGCTGTGCGGGCGGTGGCACGTCGCCCGGCGTGGTCTGGTTGAACGCCGATCCCGACCGACACCACGACGACGGATAGTCGAACCCGCGCGCCTGGGCGAGCGGGCCGAGCTTGCCGTACCCGGTGCCACTCGCGTAGACGATGCGCGGGTTGCGCGCCATGACCTGCTCGGCGTCGATGCCGAGCTTGGCGCGGGCATCGTCACGCATGTTCGTGATGAACACGTCGGCCTCGTCGATCAATTGGTACAACAGCTCACGACCGCGTTCTTGCGTGAGGTCGAGGCCGATGCCCCGTTTGTTGCGATTCGCGGCCTCGAAGTACGGGTTCGACTTCAAGCCCGGGCGCTGGATCGCCCGCATGGATCGCGCCGCATCACCGCCGTGCGCGGCGCGCTCGACCTTGATCACGTCTGCACCCCAATCAGCCAGGATCATCGCTGCGGCCGGCACGAACGTGTGCTCCGCGACCTCGATGACCTTGACCCCCTCCATCACGTCGTACATGGCTCCCCCTCGGTACTGCGGTCGCTCAGGCGACCGGTTCGATCTCGTAGAACTGGCGCGCCCACTTGCGTAGCGCACCGTAGGGCCGGGCGTCCTGTTGGGCGAAGGCCGGCGTCTCGATGTAGATCTGGTGCCGCCAGATCCCGAGGTCGTCCGCCAACGTCTGGAGGTACAACCTGCGTGCCCGCTCGGCGATCTGCGGCGGCGGCGCCGGCGAGTCGTCACCGGGTTCGCGCGGCCACCAGATCGAGTAGAACATGTCGCTCGTCTCGTCGTCGACGGGCGTCGTGAAGAAGATCAGGCGGTAGTGCTCGACACCGTCGAACACCGCCAGCGATGCGCCGACTCCGACCGCGACCGAGTAGATCCTCAACGAGATGTCGTCGGGCGAATTGCTCCTGGGATTCGGCCAACCGGCGATCGTGCGGTACTCGTTGCCGGTCGCCTCCCAGTGCTCGAGGATCGGATCGCTGCCGGCGTCGTGGACGTACTTGAAGTGCACGCTGTCGGGCGCGTTCTCGAGCGTGATCTGTGGGTGCACCGGCTCTCGCGCGTAGAAGTCGGACAACTCGGGGTACGCCCGGTAGTAGTCGCCGGGGTCGGTGCTGCCGACCTGCGGTGCGACATCGAAGACGCTGGGCAGTTCCCACCGCGGTGGACCACCGTGCGGGTCGTGCCACACGAAGATGCACTCGTGCTGCTCGTGCACCGGCCACGAACCGAGTTGTTTGGAGACGTTCGGGCGGTCCTCGTACGGGATGTACCGGTTCACGCCATCGGGCCCGTATCCCCAACCGTGGTACGGGCATTCGATGCAGTCCCCGTTGACCTTGCCGCCGTATCCCAGGTGGGCGCCGAGATGTGGGCAGTGGGCATCGAGCACGTGCACCGAGCCGGCGTCGTCGCGATAGGCGACCAGATGCTTGCCGAAATATTGCAGCGGCTTGACGGCGCCGACCGGGACGTCCGCCGACCAGGCGACCATGAACCATCCGGTCGGCTTCCAGGTGAACGGGACCTTCATCGCATGCTCCTCATGGGTCGGACGCTCAGAACTCTGCGGCTTCGCGCTCGAGGAATTCTGCGTACTTGATGCGGGCGGCATCGCGACGCGTCGGGAGGTGACCGTTGGGGAACAGACCCTCGTGGGGCTGGTACTCCTTGAGGATCTGACGGGCCACGACGACCTTGTGGGTCTCGGTGGGACCGTCGGCCAACGCCAATGCTTCGGCCCCGACCATCCACGCCGAGAACGGCATCTCGTTGGAGATGCCGAGCGAGCCGTGCAGGTGCATCGAGCGTTGCACGACGTCGTAGTACACCTTCGGCATCGCCGCCTTGATCGCCGAGATGTCCTTGCGGACGCGTCGATAGTCGTTGTGTTTGTCGATCAACCATGCCGTCCGCAGCACGAGCAGCCGGAATTGTTCGATCTCGACCCACGAGTCGGCGATCCGCTCCTGCGTCATCTGGAGCGAGGCCAGCGGTCCGTGGCGCGTCTGGCGGGCGAGTGCACGCTCGCACATCATGTCGAACGCCTGGCGGACGCGTGCGATCGTTCGCATCGCATGATGGATCCTGCCGCCGCCGAGGCGGGTCTGGGCGATCGCGAACGCCTGGCCCTCGCCGCCGAGCACGTGGTCGGCGGGGACGCGCACGTCGTCGTAGTGGATGTAGGCGTGGGACGCCTCCTCCTCGGATTCCGTCCCGGTACCGACGTTGCGGAGGATCTTCACCCCCGGGTTGTCGGCGGACACGATGAACATCGACATGCCCTGGTAGGCGCTCACCTCGGGATTGGTCACGGCCATCACGATCAGGAACTCGGCGAAGCGGGCGTTGGACGAGAACCACTTGTAGCCGTTGATCACCCATTCGTCGCCGTCGCGCACGGCGCGAGTCGTGAACAGCGTCGGATCGGCGCCTGCGTGTGGTTCGGTCATCGAGTAGCACGACGAGATCTCACCGTTCAGGAGCGGTTCGAGGTATCTCGCCTTCTGCTCGGCGGTGCCGTAGTGGGCCAGGATCTCGGCGTTGCCCGAGTCGGGTGCCTGGCACCCGAAGATGGTGGGGGCCCAGGGTGACCGTCCGAGGATCTCGTTGAGCAGGGCGAGCTTCACTTGACCGTATCCGGGCCCGCCGAGCTCGGGTCCGAGGTGACATGCCCACAGGCCGTGATCGCGCACCGTCTGCTGCAGCGGTTTGATCAACTCGATCACCCGCGGATTGCTCTTGTCGTACGGGTTGCCGAGGATCAGGTCGAGCGGCTCGATCTCCTCGTGCACGAAGCCGTCGGCCCAATCGAGCATCTGCTGGTACTCGGGGTCGGTTTCGAAATCCCACGCCATCGGAAGTCTCCAGTCTCGGGTGCGTGCTGCTGGCCCATGGTGATCGACAACGTTCTTGACAGTAGTGTCAGATCCAACGCCGCAGAGAATCGGAGCGGTCGGACACCCTGGTTCACGAAGGGAACATCAAGATGGATCTCCAACTCACCGGCAAGCGGGCGCTCGTCACCGGCAGCAGTTCGGGCATCGGTGCTGCGATCGCCGAGTTGCTCGCGCAGGAAGGGTGCGCCGTCGTGGTCACCGGTCGAAACGTCGAACGGACCAACAAGGTCGCCGAGCACATCCGCGCCGGCGGGTCCGACGTGGTCGCAGTAGTGGGAGATCTCGCCACCGACGACGGTGCCGAACAGGTCGCCGACGCTGCCATCGAGACCTTCGGCGGCGTCGACATCCTCGTCAACAATGCCGGGGGCGGCTCGGAGGTCGAGAACCCGTCGTGGTTCACGACCGAGCTGTCCGCGTGGATCGAGACGTACCAGAAGAACGTCATGGCCGCCGGCCGTCTGATCCATCGGCTCACGCCCGGCATGAAGGATCAGGGGTGGGGTCGGATCATCCAGATCGGCAGTATGGCGGGCACCGTCCCCACGTCTGCCCAGCCCGATTACGCCGCCGCGAAGGCCGCGATGCTCGCCATGTCGCTCGGTCTCTCGAAGGCGCTGAAGGGAACAGGTGTGACCGTCAACACGGTCACACCCGGGATGATCAACACCGAGGGGTTGCGGGACTTCCTCGCGACGTTCGCTGCGAAACGCGGATGGGACGACATCGAACAGGCGGCCGACTACATCGTCAAGGGCACCGGCCAGACCGTGCTCCGCATCGGCCAACCCGAAGACGTCGCCCACGCCGTCGCCTATCTCGCAAGCCCCGTCGCCGACTTCGTCAACGGGGTCAACATCCACATGGACGGCGGCGGCACCGCCAACATCTACTGACGCCGACCTGTGCTGATGGCCCGTACTGATCACCTGATTGATGTCGGCGCGTGCTGATGCCGACATCAGCCGGCGAGCGCGAGCGGTCCGAGAACGGGAGCAGCGGCAGCGCGAACGCGGTCAGTGTTCGACGAGCAGGGTTCGGAGTCGCGAGATCGTGTCGGCGTCGAGGCCACCGCGCTCGCGGAGATACCGCTCGGCCCCGCCCAGGTCGTCGTCGAGCCGTCGGAGGGCCGCCTCCATCGCCCACCGTGGCGCACCCAGCACACCCGCCGCTGCGGCAGGCGTCATGCCGCTCGCGACCAAATGCTCGTACGACTCGGCTTGAGGCTCGCCACGCCGGTGAACGGCACTGAGTTCGTAGTCGTCGAGCACGACATCACGAGGCACGCCGAGCACGTCGAGTAGCAGCGCTGCGGCGACGCCCGTGCGGTCCTTGCCGGCATGACAGTGGAACAGTGCCGGCAGGCTGCCCGGGCGGCACAACTCGAACATGATGCCTCCGAGCATGTGACCGCTGTGTTCGAGGAGGTTGGCATAGATGGTATGCAGGTGGGCCTCCCCTGCGACCTGATCGCGCATCGCGCCCCGGTCGGGCGGTTCGGCTCCGGCATCCTCGATCGGCGTCATGACGCACCACGGGATCGACTCGACCCGGTTGGGTCTCGCCACCCGCTCGGCGTCGCTGCGCAGATCGAACACGGTCGCGATGCCCAACGACTCGAACCGTTCGATGTCGCCCTCGGTCAGGTTCTGCAGACCGTCGGCCCGGTACACCAGTCCCCATCGGGTGCGGCCACCGTCACGGGTCGGATACCCACCGAGGTCGCGGAAGTTGAGCGCACCCTCGAACGGTATGCGCCGGTCATCGACGGGAAGACGGTCGCTCACCCGATCACTTGGGCGCGAATCGCTGGCCGGCGTCGAGACGGATCGTGCCGCCGTTGAGCATCGGATTCTCGATGATCGACGTGGCCAGCATCGCGTACTCGTACGGGTGGCCCATCCGCTTGGGGAATGCGGCGTCCTTGACGAGCACGTCCTTGAAGTCCTCGGGGATTCCTGCGGTGATGCCGGTGTCGAACAGGCTGGGGGCGATCGCGTTGACGCGGATGCCCATGCTGCCCAGGTCGCGTGCCATGACCAAGGCCATGCCGGCGATGGCCGCCTTCGAGGCGGTGTAGGCCACCTGGCCGATCTGCCCCTCGAACGCAGCGATCGATGCCGTGTTGATGATCACGCCCCGCTCGCCGTCGTCGTTCGGCTCGTTCTTGCTCATGTGCCATGCCTGGAGACGGTTGAGATTGAAGGTGCCGATGAGGTTGAGATCGATCACACCACGGAACGCATCGAGGTCGTGGGGACCGTCCTTGCTGAGGGTGCGAGCGGCGATTCCGCCACCGGCCGTGATCGCTGCTGCGTCGAGACCACCGAGCGCGTCGACCGCCTCTTGGACGACTGCCTCGGTACCTTCGAAATCGAGGATGTTGCAGACGTGGAACGTGCCACCGAGCGAGGCCGCGACCTCGGCGCCTGCCGAACCCTCTCGGTCGAGGATGGCGACCTTGCCACCCCCGGCAGCAACGCGTTCGGCCGTGGCCCGACCCATGCCAGACGCACCCCCGACCATCATGAAACGAAGCCCGTCGATCTGCATCTGTCACTCCTCGTGTCTCGATCAGGTGCTTCTGATCGGTGTCGTGTCGTACCGCAGGATTCTCACCGGAATCTGACACGTCTGTCAATTCCGGCGATCACCGCCCGACAGCGGCGACGCATGCGTCGTCGACCGGCCGGCGCGAGCGCTGACGTGAGCGGCCGAAATCGCGTCGGATGAGGTCCGGCGGCGTCAGGGATCGACGATGGCGGTCGCCGTGCCGGTCACGACGGGCTTGTCGTCCTGATTGACGGTGACGACGGTGAAGTCGGCATAGTGCTGACCGCCCTCTTCACGGATGGCGTCGACCGTGGCGGTCGCGGTGAGCGTGTCGCCCGGCCACACCTGGTTGACGAAGCGGACTCCGTAACTCTTGAGCCGGCCGTTGCCGACCCAGTCGGTGAGCACCCGACCGGTCGCCCCCATGCTGAGCATGCCGTGGGCGAACACCGTCGGGTACCCCGCGACCTGGGTGACGTACACCTCGTCGGAGTGCAATGGGTTGTAGTCGCCGGACGCTCCGGCGTACATCACGATCTGAGTCCGGCTGACGTTGTCCAGGACGACGTCACTACGGCTGTCGCCGACCTGCAGGGAAGCTGCGCTCAATGCCATGGTTCTCTCCTTGTGCTCGCTGCTCAGCCCTGGGTGGGGACCTGCGACGGGATGACGGTCACGAAGCGGGCGGTGACGACCAGCTCACCGGTCTCGACGTTCGTGTAGTCGATGTACAACTCCTCGAAGCTGAGCGTGCCACCCCGCTTCGACTCTTTCTGCCAGGTCTCGCCGGCACGCTCGGTCGCCGTGAGCACCTCGCCCGCCACCAATGGACGGTGATACTCGAAATGCTGCTCGGCGTGCAGTTTGCCGGTGCGCGTCACCTCGGCTCCGCTCGGCTCTCTCGCCGAACCGAACCACGGTTCGCCCGGCTTGGGGCGCAGCACGTGGTCGGGATCGAACTGCGAGGCGGCCATCGTGAACGTGGGCGGCGCGATGACGCCACCGAACGCTGCTGCTTCCGGCGAGGCCGGATCGGTGTACACCGGGTTCTCGTCACCGATCGCTCGAGCGAACATCAGGATGTGGCTGGCTTCGACGGGGAAGCGTTCGACGGCCATGGAGGCACCTTTCTGTCGACTATCGAGGCGGATTCGTCACCCGGTTCGTGACCGTACATGACACCTGTGTCAGAATGCGAGTCCGGCGCATGTCGCACGAGCCACGCGAACCGCATTCATCTACTACCACCACCACAGGGGGACCTGCCGTGTCAAAGCCGCTCGAAGGAGTCCGAGTTCTCGAAGTCGCAGCGTGGACGTTCGTCCCTGCGGCAGGGGCGATCCTGGCCGATCTCGGCGCAGAGGTGATCAAGGTCGAACCGCCGACCGGCGATCCGCAGCGCGCACTCAAGAACATGCTCAACCTCGACAAGAACGGACCCAACCCGTTCAACGAGGTGCCCAATCGCGGCAAGCGCAGCATCACCATCGACCTCACCACCGACGCCGGCCGCGAGGTCGTGATGAAGCTGGCCGAGTCCAGCGACGTGTTCCTGACCAGCTATCTGCCTGCAGTCCGCGCCAAGCTGGGCCTCGACGTGGCCGACGTTCGGGCCGTCAATCCGAACATCATCTATGCGAGGGGCTCGGGCTGGGGCGACCGGGGCCCCATGCGCAACACCGGCGGGTACGACCTGGCGTGTGGATGGGCCACGTCCGGGTTCGCCCAGCGCCTGCTCGACTCGATCGGCGACGACGCTCCCCCGTCACAGCCACCAGCGTTCTACGACCTGCAGGGCGGCAACACGCTCGCCGGCGCGATCTCGACCGCGTTGTTCCAACGCGAGCGCACGGGGCATGCACCGATCGTCGACGTGTCGTTGATGAACGTCGGCATGTGGTCGATGTGCCCCGACCTGGTCGGTGCCCCGTACCAGGACAAGCCGATGATGCCCGACCGCGAGCACCCCGGCAACCCGCTCACCAACTGGTACAAGACATCCGACAATCGCTGGATCTATCTCGTGCTGTTGCAGGCCGACCGATTCTGGGGTGAGCTGTGCGACGTGATGTTGCGCCCCGAGCTGAAGGACGACGAGCGCTTCAGCAACATGGGCGCGCGATTCCAGAACAAGGAGGCGTGCGTCGCCGTGCTCGACGAGATCTTCGGCGCCGCCACGCTCGACGAATGGAAGCAGCGCCTCGACGGCTTCAGCGGTGTCTGGGCCCCGGTGCTCGATGTCAAAGAGGTGCACTCGCATCCGCAGATCGAGCCGAATGGTTTCCTCCCCGAGCTCACCGACAACGACGGCATCACGTTCCGGATCGTCTCGACCCCCATGCAGTTCGACGAGCAACCGACGATCCCCCAGGGCGCGGCACCCGAGCTCGGGCAGGACACCGAGTTGTTGTTGATGGACTCGGGTATGGACTGGGACGAGATCACCCGCATCCGCGAGGCGGGCGGTCTCGGCTGACACCGCACGCCGTCGACCAGCGACCGCCACAACGAGCTCGCGCGAACCGAACGCAGTACGGCACGGGTTGCTACGCGCTGCTCACCGGTCGCTGGTGAGCAGCATGCAACCGCCCAGCGGCCCGCCGCCGGCACCGACCACAGCGACCTCGGCACCCTCGACCTGACGGCCGACGGCCTCGCCGCGGAGCTGCGCACACGCTTCGTACAGGTACCCGTATCCGTGCAATCTGCCCCCGGACAGCTGTCCGCCGTTCGTATTGAGCGGCACCTGCCCGCCGACCCCGATTCGCGACTCACCCGCTTCGAGCCAGGGCCCTGCCTCGCCCTTCGGGAAGAAGCCGAGCGCCTCCAACCACGTGATCGTGAGGAACGAGAAACCGTCATACAGCTGTGCCGTGTCGACGTCGTCGACGGTGAGATCGGTCCGCGCCCACATCATCGCGGCACAGTCGTGAGCGGCGGTCTCGGTGAGATCCGAGCGTTGATCCCAACTGTTGCGACCGGTCAGCGCCGATCCGATCGCCTCGACCCGCACCACCTGCTTGAGGTCGGGAGACGCGTCGGCTCGGGAGACGATCACGGCGCACGAGCCATCGCAGGGGATGTCACAGTCGTAGAGACCGAGAGGAGTCGAGATCATGCGTGCGCCGAGGTAATCCTCCATCGTGAGCGGATCGCGGAAGATCGCCTGCTCGTACAAGCCGGCGTGGCGACGCTGATTGAGCGGGATCTGCCCGAGCTGTTCGCGCGTCAGACCGAATTCGTGCATGTAGCGCTGCGCATACACCCCCACCCAGTTGGCTGCCGACACGGCATGGAACGGCACCATCCACTGCATGATGCCGGCGACGCGATCGCCACCCGAGCCGACGACGCTCGCACGACGCGTCGCCGTCTGTGCACTCGACTCGGTGACGGTGCGGAAGACGAGAACATGGTTCGCCAGGCCTGCCGATACGGCGGCGACGGCGTTCATGACCGCGCCCAACTGGGCAGGCGTCTCGCTTCCGCCGGAGAACCAGTTGAGCTTCAGTCGCAGCGCGTCCTGGACGTCGTGGACACCGTTCGGCGACATACCTGGCGATGCCGTCGCCACGCCGGGGTACGTCGACAAGCCGTCGATGTCGTCACGGCTGAGACCGGCGTCTTCGATCGCCTGTAACGCCGCGTCGACCGTGAGCGACAGACCGGTTCGCCCGAGCTTGCGACCGACCGCCGAACGGCCGATACCCGAGATGACCGCATCGCGTTCACCGATCCTCTGGCCGAGATAGCGACTCATGACCTGACCTCCGCATCGATCGGACGGAACAACGGCAGATAGATGTCCTCAACGTGCAGAAATGTGACCTCGACCGCCAATCCGACGGCGACCGCCTCGGGAGCGACGTCCACGAGCCTTGTCGTCAGTTGCACGCCCGGAGCGTCGTCGACCGACACGACGGCGAGGACATACGGAACTTCCATGTCGGGGGCCCATGGCTGCACGTTGACGCTGAACCCCTGCACGGTCGCCCGACCGGACGTGGGGGCCGGCGCCACGTCGCGTGACAGGCAGTCGGGACACACCGGGGTCGGAGGATGGAACCAGGCCGAGCACGTCTGGCACCGATGGATCCGCAGGACACCGTCCGCACCGCCTTCCCAGAACGCCTGCGAGTCGGCGGTCACCTCCGGTAGTGGTTGAAAACTCATCTCCGATTTCCTCCGCTCGTTCGCTCGCCCGACACCCGCACAGCCATGCGACGACGACCGGGCATGGCTAGTCTGACATGCGCGTCAGATCACGGTGGCAGCGACCACTGTCCAAGCAGGAGAATCGTGAGCGAACTCGAGTACCAACGACGACCGAGCTACGGGCCGAGCAGCCCGTCGATCGGGTCGCGCGGTGCCCGCACCCGGATGCAGATCGTCGAAGCGGCACTGCGCTGCTTCACGACCCAGGGCTATTACTCGACCTCGGTGGACGACATCGCGACGCTGGCGTCCACATCGCGCGCCACCCTCTATCAGTACTTCGACGGCAAGGACGCCATCTTCATCGAGCTCATGGTCGAATCCGGCACGGCGCTGGGTCGCGAGATCCGCAACATCGGCCCACTCGGGCCGCACGCCGATGGCTATGCGAGCCTGCGCCGATGGCTGGGCGAGTCATGTCGCATCTATGACACGTACGCACCGATGTTCATCGAATGGGCCAACGTCAGCAGCGCGAGAGGTTCGCTGCGGGGCGAGGTCGCCGCGTATGTCGATTTCCACACCGACCACTTTTCGGCGGCCCTCTGCGCTGTCGACTTCGAGGCCGCCGATGCCGACGTCGCTGCAATCGTCGTGCTCGGCATGTACACGCGGTTCAACTACATCCGCCACGTCTACCGCCCCGGGGTCAGCGACGCGCAGCTGTTCGAGAGCCTCGCATGCGCCTTGCAGCGCTATCTGTTCCCGACCACGCCCGAACGGGTGCTCGTCGGGGGGCCGAGAGTCGGCGACGCGGACGACGACCGGCCGGCGGTCACCCGAATGGGCCCGCTCAGCCAGTTGCCCACGGCCGACGCGATCGATCGACCGGACCCGTTCGTCGGCACCAGCGAACAATCCGCCGGCACCGTTCGGCAGCTGCTCGACGCGGCCGGGCGCGTGTTCGCGGCCAATGGATACCAAGCCACCAACATCGATCACATCGTGAGCGAGGCGGGCTTGGCCCGCGGCACGTTCTACCGCTATTTCAACGACAAGGTGCAGTTGATCACGGCCCTGTCGCAGGAGGCATCGACGGCGATGTGCCCGATGTTCACCGAGTTCGCGGAGATCGGAGCCGATCGCGATCCCACCGCGCTGCGCGAATGGCTCGGTCGATTCCTCGCCGTCCAACGAACCTACGCCGGCGTGATGCGTTCGTGGACCGAAGGCCACCCCATCGATCCGGCACTGCTCGTCGGCGCGGCCGAAGTGGTCGGAGCGATAAGTCACGCGATCGAGGCGACGTTCGGCCCCGCGCGGGCCTACCCGCTCGACCGGCGCGCCGGCGGCATGCTGTTGTCGAGCCTGCTCGAACACGTCCCCAACGAGGGTGCCGGCGCCGAACACGAACCGTCCGACGAGGCACTCATCGAGGCGCAAGCCGTGTTCATCGAACGGGTCATCTGGCCCGACTGATCGAGCCCTTCAGCCGTCGGCCAGATCGCGGGGCTTCTGCCCGCGGCTCATCAGCTGCTCGCGAAGCGCCCGCGCGTCGGACGTCTTCTCCATGATCGACATCACGTCGGCGGACATCTGGAGATGTTGTCGCATCCCCATCTGTTCCCACGCGCGTACGAGCAGCGATTTGGTGCCCATCAGCGTGGACAGCGGCGCCCGTGCGATGACTGCGGCCATCGTCTCGACGGCATCATCGAGTTCGTCGCGCGGGACCACCCGATTGATCAGGCCGTAGCGCTCGGCCTCGTCGGCCGTCAGCGTTCGTGAGGTGTACAGGTACTCCGCGGCGCGCTTGCGGTTCATGAACGTCCACGGCTCGACCATCGTCTCTCCACCGGGAAAGCCGAGTCCTTGTACGAGCGGCATCTGGAAGTAGGCGTCGTCGGACGCGATCGTGATGTCGGGCAGGTACGCCCAGTACGTGCCACCGCCGAGGCAGTAGCCGTGCACCTGGGCGATCATCGGTTTGGGGAACTCGTAGAACCGCAAGGTCGGCCACAGGAACACATCGCGACTGCCGATCCAGTTCGAGTCGATCGCATCGACCGACCTCGCGAACTCCGGGTACGAGGCCGGGCCGCCCGACATGTCGTGTCCCGCGCAGAAGCCCTTGCCGTTGGCCTTGATGATCACGACCTTGATCGAGGTGTCATGCTGAGCCAGGTCGAGCGCTGCGTCGACCTGCCAGACGAGTTCGGACGATTGCGAGTTCGCCTTCTCCGGCCAGTTGAGGACGATTCGCCCGATCGGCCCGTCGGTCTCGTAGAGCACCTTGCCCAGGTCCTGCGTTTCGGTCATTCCGGTTCCTTTCCCGATTCCCTGACTTGACACAACTGTCAGATCTGCTGCACGATACCGCGTCCCCCTCCCGCGAGCCCACGGAGACTTCGATGTCCACTCTGCTGCCACCCGCTCCACCCGACGATCCGTTGACGTCGTTCTTCTGGGAGGCCGCACGCCGGAACGAATTACACATCCAGCGATGCCAGGCATGCGGCACGTACATCCACATGCCACGCCCGATCTGTCGCAACTGCCAGTCGTTCGACCTCGCCGGCGAGCGGGTGTCGGGACGCGCGACGTTGTACAGCTGGACCCAGACGTTCAAGGCGTTCCACCCGTACTTCGTCGAGCGAGTGCCCTATGTGATCGCCACGGTCACGCTCGTCGAGCAAGAAGGCCTGCAGCTGATGAGCAATCTCGTCGGCATCGACCAGGCGAATGTCGACGAAGAAGCCCGGATGGGCATGGATGTCGAGGTCGACTTCCAGGATCTCGGCGATGGGTACATCGTGCCCGTCTTCAAGCCGGTGGGGGTCGCACTGTGAGCACGCAACGCCAGGGCCGCAAGGTCGCCATCGTCGGCGTCGGCTACTCCGACGTGGGGCGCAACACCGGGCTCAGCGAGCGCCACCATGCAGCTCAGGCAGCCGTCCGGGCGCTCGACGACGCCGGCCTCACCGCCAAGGACATCGACGGCGCCTCGACGTGGGGCGGCGACGCCGTCGACTTCGGTTGGATGATCGGGTTCGACGACTTGAAGTGGAGTCTCAACGTCAATGTCGCGCCGGCTTTCATCACGCCCGCCTATCACGCCGCCCAGGCGGTCGCGATGGGCCACGCCGAATCCGTCATGGCCTTCCGGATCATGATGCAGCAGCCGCCCAGCACGGCACTCGCTGCCGGTGCGGCGATGCTCGGCGAGCCGAACATGACCGACGCCCAGTTCCGCCACCCCTACGGCAACTTCTCCCCCGTGCAGTGGGCCGGCCTGCTGATGAATCGCTACATGCACGAGACCGG
>JAHEDX010000047.1 GCA_024641005.1 Acidimicrobiaceae bacterium | reverse complement strand
AACGTCGGAGACTCCCTCGGATCGGCAGCGACCCAGCTGACGTTGATCCTCGGCCTGCTGCCGTTCGTGGGGCGAGCGATCCCGCTCGGAGCGCCCGGGTCGCGTCAGTTGCGCGGACAGCAGATGACGTCCTGGCTGACCGCCGCCTCGCTCGTCGTGGCAGGGCTGCTGCTCCTCGATGACCGCATCGGGAGGATTGACGCCGTGCTGCTCATCTCCGTGTGGATCGTCGGATCGCGAGTCGTGTACGGGAACACCCGCACCGACCCTCAATTGGTGTTGGACGACCCGGCGCCGAATCGCGTCGCCCTACTCGGCTGGTTTGCGCTCGCGATCGCTGCGATCGGTCTGGGAGCGACCTTGACCGTGACTGCGATCACCGAGCTCGCCGACATCTGGGGTGTGCCGACCTTCATCATCGCCTTCTTCGGCGCGTCGGTCGGCACCTCACTTCCTGAGTTGATCGTGGCCACCACTGCCCTTCGCAGAGGAGAGACCCAGCTGGCAATCGGAGATGTGCTCGGCTCGTCGTTCGCTGACGCGACGCTGTCGATCTCGGTGGGGCCGCTGCTGTTCCCGACCGTCATCGACGGGAGCCTTGCGCTGAGCGGCGCGCTGGTCGCAGCGGTCGGCGCCACGTTCGTCGCCCTGCTGCTCGGCCGCGGCGGTGAGTTCGGTCGCCGGGGTGGCGCGATGCTCCTGATCGCGTACGCGGTCAGTTGGCCGATCCTGTTGTGACGGGTGCTGACGTCCCTCGAGCGTGAGAGGTCAGGACAGGGCGGCGATCGGGGATTCAAAGCCTGGTGGCTTGACGGCGATCAACGAGCAGCGGACATGATCGAGGACCTGCTCGGCCGTATTGCCCATCACGAGCCCGCTGATGCCGCTGCGGGCGACGGTGCCCATCACGAGCAGATTGATGCGGTGGTGATTGACCAGTTCCGGCACCACCGTACCCGGCGGGCCTTTCGCGAGATGGACCTGCCATGGCGCGTCGGATGTGGTGGACAGACCGATCAGCTCGTCGATCGCATGCGCTCGATCCTCTTGTTCGGCCTCGAGGTAGTTGTCGATCAGCTCGTTGGGTGCCGATGCGAATGCAGAGCTGCGCATCGTCGACTCGCCGTAGAGCTCCCATGCCGTGCAGATGTGGAGTTCCCCGCCGTGCAGTTCGGTCATGCCGGCCGCGACGTCGAGCAAACTCAGGTTCAGTTCGAGTTCGTCCGCTTCGGGATTCACTGCGACGAGCACCCGCTGAATCCTCGCGCGAGTCGGCCGGATCACCCACACCGGACACGGGCATTTGCGGAGCAAGCGCTTGATCGTCGCCCGGTCTTCGTCGTCCTCGTCGCTGGTGACCACGACGAGATCGTGGCGGCCGGCGAGCACGCGGCCGATCACCGTGAGCGCAGCATTACCGATCCGAACATCGACATCGGTGTGGACGCCCTCGGTCGCCGCGCTCCAGCACTCGAGCCGCTCCTGCATGCGGAGCCGCTCGACAGCCTCGATGGCGGCATCGAACTCGGCGCTGTGCAGGAGCCGATGTCGGCGAGGTGACTCGGCGACAGTGCCGAGCAGGGTGAGCTTGGCGCCGTCTCTGCGGGCGAGATCGGTGACCCGTCGAATCGCAGCCGGATTGTCGGTGTTGCCGAGCGGGCTGAACAAGATGTTGCAGAAGCGGCGCATGGCGGTTCTCCATCCTTCGGCTCGGCCCGTCGTCTCGACAGCGCGCGAGCAACCCATCTGGTGGGTGATGTCGATCTGTCGGTTCGTGTCTCCACCACCCACGGTAAGGAATCCGACATCGGCCGAGTAGGGGAGAAGTCCTCTCACCTCGTCCGCGCCTGAAGCCCAGCGGCGCAGACACCGGCGCGATGCCGTTTCACTACGCTGACGAGGGTGGCGTACCCGCGTCGCATTCCGCCATGAGACGATCTGAGCAGGTGGTTCGATGCACAAGATTCATGAGCATCTCGATTCCTGGCGCGTGCGCGTCGGCCGAACGGTGTGGCGGCATCACCCGGGCGTCCGGTCGGAAGATGAACTCAGCCGGGGTGAGCGCGCTGCCGACCGGCTGCGCAACGGCATGGGGTCGTGGGGGTTCGTCATCGGTGCGTTGATCTTCCTGGCGGGTTGGATGGCCGGCAACCGCAACATCGGATTCGACCCGTATCCGTTCATCCTGCTGAATCTCCTGCTGTCGTGCGTGGCCGCGTTGCAGGGAGCGATCCTGCTGATCGCCGCACGGAGATCCGACCAGATCTCTGCCGAACTCGCCATGCACGATTATCAGACGAACGTGCAGGCCGCCGAGCTGATTCAGGCCGTCAAGAAGACCACCGACGAGCTGCATGCCCATATCATCGGCACGACCGCTTCCGAGAGCCCTCGGTCATGAACATCCAAGGTGGTGACGAGCGTCGTCGGGTCGCACTGTGTGTGGCGCCCGGTGTCGTCGCCGCGGTCGCGGTGTCGTGGGCGGTGGTCTGGCAACTCGGCGTACTGATCGGCTGGATGGTCACCGTCGCCTCGTTGCTGTTGTGGATCGGGACCGAGATCGCCTCGCTCGACGCGGGCGAGACCGCTCGGGTGGCGACACGCGAGGACAGCAGTCGCAACGCGGCTCGAGTTGTGCTGGTGACGGCGAGCGTCACGAGCCTCGTCGCCGTCGTCGCCGCGCTCCATCGGGCGGCGAGCACATCGCTCGGCATGGAGATCGCTCTCACTGCGGCTGCGATGGCGAGCGTGGTGCTGTCCTGGCTGGTAGTGCATACCGTCTTCCTGCTGCGGTACGCACACCTGTACTACGGCGGCGAACCCGGGGGGATCGAGTTCCCTGGCGGTGCTCGACCGAGCTATCGCGACTTTGCGTACCTCGCGTTCACCGTCGGCATGACGTTCCAGGTATCCGACACGGTCGTGACCGATGTGGCCGTGCGTGCCACGGTGTTGCGCCATGCGATGCTGTCGTACGTGTTCGGCACCGCGATCATCGCATCGACGATCAATGTGCTCGCCGGCCTGATCGGGTAGACGTCGGTTCAGGGTTGTTACGAGGCGGCGTTCGACTGGCCGTCCACCGTGTCGACTCGATGATCTGCGATCCAGCGATCGACCTCTTCCCACTGGTCGAACAACCAACGACTGATCTCGGTCGGCGTCACGGGCACCTGATCGGGTGGGACCGACCAGTACGTGCCGGCGACATGGCGCCGCAGCGGGATCTTGCGCCAGATCTCGCGGATCGAGATCAAGTCCTCGAGACCCACGTGGGCGACGAACACGACCGACACGTCGTTGCGCGCCCGCAGTGCCGCGATCGCGCCGGCCGATCGCGGCGCGAGCACGTTCTTCATCGCTGCGGCCCGTTCGGCCCGGTCGTGCATGCCGCGCGACTCGAGCCGCTCGATGGACTTGGTCCATCGTCCCGGAGTCCAGTTGCCCCCTTCGGGGAAGATGATCAGCACACTGTCGTCGTCCATCGACGCGCACATTTCGGTGATCGCTTCGAGGTGCGACGTGGGATCGGGCGGGTCCTGTTCGCAGAAGTAGTACGGCATCCGGCGCAGCATGTGATCGATGAACGGGTCCCAGAGGAGCTTGGTGGTGCCGAGCATCCTGAGCTGGCGGTGATAGTCGCGGATCACCAGCCGGGCCAACAGGAAAGAGTCGCCCGGGCCGGCGTGCCGCGCGAACGTGACGACGGGACCGTCGACGCGCTCGTGGATCGGCATCACGAAATCGAAACCGAGGTAGAACCGCAAGGCGCGGGTCATCAGTTCGAGCCACCAACCGAACGCCCGGTTGTGGGCGTGGTGGAAGACGGACGTCCTCAATGCGAGCCCGAACCCGGCGGCAACCCAGAGCACGAACGCCATGATGAGACCGACGAATTCGGTCACGCACAGCGCGATGCCCAGTCCGCCCAGCCTGCTGAAGCGCCAGCGCTTGCGGTCGACCAGGTCGAGAACGAACAGGATCAGGTGCAGCACCGGTGACAGCAGCGTGACGACCGCACAGAACACGAACACGATCGGTGTCAGCACGAACAGGCGGAACCAGGGCGGTGGCACTTTGGTCAGGATCGTCACCGGCACCTCCGATCTCGTCGCTCGTTGTCGTGAGCGTCACTGTAGGCGTCGCGGTCAGATGGCCGAACGAGCGGGGCGCTGGCATAGCCTGAACGTGTGGCAGATACATCGAGCGTCGGCCGACACCTGGCTCACGACCGTGAAGCTGCCACATCGCCCAACGGGCTGACGGCCTTCGTGCTGGGCGGCGGCGGGCTGCGCGGCGCCGCCGAGGTGGGCATGGCGAAGGCGCTGGCCGAGACCGACATCCGCCCCGACATGGTGTTCGGCACCTCGATCGGTGCGGTCAATGGTGCGGTGTTGTGTTCCGGTGACTTCGACGAGATGGTGAATCGGCTCGAGCGCGAGTGGAGAGGTCTTGCGTCCACGGGAGTGCTGCGCGAGAACATCTCCGGGCGGATCTCGAACATGTTGCGTCATCGCACCCACCTGCACAGCAGCGACGGTCTACGAGACCTGCTACTCGACTGGTTGCCACACCGATCGTTCGAGGATCTGGTGGTCCCGTTCGAGTGTTCGGCGGCGTGCATCGAGACATCGTCGGAGGCCTGGTTCGATTCGGGCCCACTGATCGCTCCGGTGCTCGCATCGTGCGCCGTGCCCACCTTGCTGCCTCCCGTGGAGGTGAACGGGCATCACTACATCGACGGTGGAGTCGTGAACTCGATTCCGGTCTCTCGCGCGATCGAGCGTGGAGCAACCACGATCTACGTGTTGCACGTGGGCAACATCGACACGCCACTGAAGGTGCCGCGTCAACCGTGGGACATCGCTTTCGTCTCGTTCGAGATCTCGCGGCGCCACCGCTTCCATCGTGATCTCGCCACCTTGCCGTCCGATGTCACGGTGCATGTGTTGCCGACCGGCGGCAACCCCGATGCGAAGTACAACGACATCGCCAAGCTCCGGTACAACCATCGCGATTCGATCGCCTCGAGGCTCGACGCTGCCTATCGGGCCTCGACCGAGTACCTCGCTTCCTGAAACGTGACGCCGGGGATCACCCGCCCGGCGGAGCGCCGGACGCGACCGGCAGGGGTCGCGCCGTCGCAGCGAACAGGGCGGCCATGCTGACCAGACCCACACCGGTCGCCGCCGCAAACGTCCATCCCGGGCTGATCGCGAAGACGGGCACCCACAGCAGGGGGCCGAGCGCGTGACCCATGAAGCGGAACGCGAGCACCGATGACACCGCTCCGCCCCGGTTGGCCGGCACGGCAACCGCCGCCAACTGTTGGAGGTTGATCACCACGAAACTGACGAGTCCCGCGGCGATCATCCAGACGAAGGCGAACGGAATCGGCCTCGTGACCAGCCCGAGCGGGGCGGCGACGACGATGACCGCCGTCAACGAGACCATCGACGCCCGTCTCGAACCCCAGCTGTCGAGGAGGCGACCCCACGTCGGCCCCATGGCTGACGCTCCGACGCCGCCGAGCAGCAGCACGACACCCGTCGCGGCCGAGCCGATCGCCAGTTCGTCGCGGAGGTACAGGCCGACCACGACCGCAAGACCCACCGGGCCTGCCGCCGCCGTGAACGCCGCTGTCCACAGGGTCGCCATGCGGGTGCTGAACAGCGGTCGAATCGGAGGGGCCGATGCCGCCGGCCGGGGCTCGCCGGCAGGTGGTCGCGTTGCGAGGAGGAGTGACACGACACCTACGGCGACGAATGCCAAGCGCCAATCGACAGTGGCGGCGAGCCCCCCGGCGAATGGCGCGACCGCTCCGCCGGCCGCCTGGAAACTGGAGTACACACCGATCGCTCGCCCGAGGCGGGCCGGCGCCGTGACCTCCGTCAGGCCGGCGATCAACAAGGGCGTGATGAACGCGTTGGCCGCGCCCTGCAGGACGCGGGCGGCGAGGAACAGGCCGAGGTTCGGCGCGGCGACACACAGGAACGAGGCGATGGCATAGACGACGAAGGTCCATTGCGTCACGCGACGTCGTCCGAATCGTTCGCCGATCGTTCCCGACACCGTGAGCAGCACCGCGAGCGGGATCATGTAGCCGCTGAATGCCCAGTTCACGGCCTGGGTCGAGGCGCCGAACGACTCGCGCAACTCGGGATAGATCGAGATCACGATCATCGTGCCGAATGGTCCGATGAAACCACCGAGGTACAGCGGCAGCGTGGCGGGCGTGAGCACCTTGGCAGACGAGTCGCGCTCGTTGGCGTGTTCTGGATCGTCGATTCGTGGCAGAGTCATGATCGTGTCAGACCGAGCAGCGCCGGCTGTGATCGAGGGCGCCTCGGACGGTGATGCGTCGTGACGCGTTGGGTCGCCTTCCTGAGGGGGATCAATGTCGGGGGCCACAACCGGTTGCCGATGTCCGATCTCAGTGTCACGATGCGGGCACTCGGCTTCGACAACGTGGCGACATATGTCCAGAGCGGCAATGTCGTGTTCGACGCCGGGGGTGGCGGCGATGCCGACGGGGAACACCTCAGCGGGCGAATCACGAACGCGATCGCGGCACGTCATGGACTGTCGGTTCCGGTGACACTGCGATCCGCCGAGGCCGTCGGCAGGATCGCTCTGGGCCACCCCGACGCCGGCTCGGGCCTCGACCCCAAGTTGCTGCACGTCGTCTTTCTGAACCGCGAACCCGCCGCTGCCGCCGCGGCGACGCTCGAGCCCGAACGTTTTGCACCCGATGGTTGGACGGTCGATGGGCACGAGATCTATGTGCGGTACCCGATGGGCTCGGGGCGGTCGAAGCTGACGATCGAGGTGTTCGAGCGGGCGTTCGACGTCACGGCGACGGCGAGGAATCTCAACACGGTCCGCAAGCTGGCAGGACTCGCTACGTCGGGATGAGCGGCGCGGCGTGCCCGTGCTCGAGGGACGAACCGGACTGCCGTCAGAACCGGCCGTGCCGGCCCTCGCCCGCAGCGAAGCGGGTGGCGCCCTCGAGCGTTTCTCCCGACTCGATCACCGCGATGCCGAGGCGTGCCTCGTTCGCCAGGGCATCGGCCATCGACATGTCCCACTGTTCGTAACTCGATCGACGATCGCTACGCAGACAAACCTGTGGGAAACCTGCCAGCTGACGGGCGAGTTCGACCGCTGCCACCAAGGCACCGCCAGGTGGGGCGAGCCGGTTGGCGACGCCCATCATGTGCGCCTCGTCACCGCTGACACCCCGGCCGCTGAGGATCAGGTCGAGAGCATGGCTGTGGCCGAGCATGCGTGAGAGGCGGACGGTCCCGCCGTCGATCAGCGGGACGCCCCAGCGCCGGCAGAACACCCCGAACACGGCGTCGTCGGCAGCGACTCGGAGATCGCACATCATCGCCAGCTCGAGCCCGCCGGCAACGGCGAAGCCCTCGACGGCCGCGATCGTCGGCTTCGAGAACATCATGCGACTCGGCCCCATCGGTCCGTCGGCCGTCATGTCTGCCACGACCCGGTTGCCGCGGCCGTCGGAAACACCCTTGAGGTCCGCCCCGGCACAGAACGTGCCGCCGGCGCCGGTGAGCACGGCAACCGCCAGTGAGTCGTCGGCTTCGAATCTACGAAAGGCGTCGGCGAGCAGATCCGCGGTCGGCCGATCGACCGCATTGCGCACGTCCGGACGATCGATAGTGATGATGCACACCGGGCCGTCGGTATCGAATCGAACTGTTTCGTTCATGAGTGGACGGTATCCCCGCCACCGTGTTGGGCAAGACACGTAGGTGGGTGCCCTGCCCGAGGAGCCGCCGGGTGTGCCCGACTCAGATCTGTCGATCGTGGCCGAGCCAGTACGGGGCTCGCAGGACGCGCTTGAGCAGCTTGCCCGTCTCGGTGCGGGGAAACTCGTCGGGGAAGTCGAACGACCGCGGGACCTTGTAGCCCGCCAGCGATCGTCGGCAGAACGCGGTGAGCTCCGCCGCGACGTGATCGTCGGGTTCGACGCCGTCGACGAGGAGCACTGCTGCTTTGACCTGTTCGCCGAACTCGTCGTCGGGCACGCCGAACACGGCGGCATCGAGCACCGACGGGTGGCTCGAGAGATGCGCCTCGATCTCTGCCGGATAGATGTTGACGCCGCCTGAGATGATCATGTCGATCTTGCGGTCGGACAGGAACAGGTAGCCGTCGCCGTCGAGGTGGCCGACGTCCCCGACGGTGACCACGCCCGGGGCCAGGTGGGCGGAGGCGGTCTTGGCCGGATCGTTGTGGTACGAGACGTCCCCGCCGAGGCGATTACGGAAGTAGATCGTGCCCGGCTCGCCCGGCGGGAGTTCGTGGCCGTCGTCGTCGACGATCAGGATCTCGGTGAACGGCGACGCTCGCCCGACGCTGCCAGGCCTCGCCAGCCATTCGGTGCTCGAGATCAATGTGCCGATCCCGGCATCGGAGGCAGCGTAGGTCTCGTGCAGCACTGGGCCCCACCACTCGATCATGTCGCGTTTGACGGCGGGTGGACACGGGGCGGCGGTGTGCCACACGGTGCGCAACGAGCTTCCGTCGAACTGGGATCTGACGTGGTCGGGAAGACGAAGCAGGCGCGAGAAATGGGTCGGGACGAAATAGGCATTCGTGATCGCGAGATCGTCGATGTCTCGCAGTACCGCCGCCGGGTCGAAACGGCGACGCAACACGATCGAGCATCCGGCGGCGAACGGCACGGCCCCGAAGATGTAGGGACCACCGTGGTACAGCGGCGACGTGATGAGACTGCGACCGGTCTGGTCGATGCCGAACACGGAGAGGTAGCCCTGTACGGCCAGCGCACCCAACTCCATGTCGCCGCCCAGGGGCACCCCCGTCGAGCGCACGCCTTTGGGGCGTCCGGTGGTGCCCGACGTGTACATCATCACCGCACCGAGGCTCTGGCTCTCCGGCTCGTGCGGCGACGCGTCGAGGAGCATGTGCTCGTAGAGGATGTCGCGTGATGACGATCCGCCACCGATCACGATGAGGTCGATCGGTCGCCCGCAGAGGGCGACTGCGCTGCGGGCCAGTTCGATGTGCTGGTCGTCGGCGATCACCGCGGTCGCGCCGCTGTCGTCGATGATGTGTGCGGCCTCGGAGGCAGAGAAGTGCCAGTTGACGGGCGGGAACAGATACCCACCGTGCAACAACGCCCCCGTCACCTCGAGGAATTCTCGCCGATTGCCGCACACGACGGCGACTGTTGCTCCGGGCTCGTGGCCACGCTCGCGTAACCCGTTGAGGCACCGGTTGACCCGCTCGTCGTAGGCGCGCCAGCTCAGCGACCCGTCATCGTCGATGATCGCTGTCTCGTCGCCCCTCGACGAGGCGATCGGTGCGCTGAGTCTGGCCATGCGACCTCCAGCGCGAAACGCTAGTCAGTCGCCCGGTGTCGAGATGTGGCCAGGTCGGCTCAGAGCGGGCGGCGGGTGCCGAGCAGCATGATCCCGCCGAGCAGCAGCAACCCAGCACCGATCAGTGCGAGCGTGCCATTGTCGGAGGCCCCGGTCTTGGGCAACTCGAGCGTCGGTCCCTGCGTCGTGGTCGGCCCGCTCGACCCTGACAGCGTCGTGGTGGTTTCGTCGGCGGTGGTGGTTGGCCCGCCGGAAGCGACGCTCGTGGTGGTGCTGGTGCTCGATGTACTCGACGACGCCGTCGTGGTCGTGGTCGGCTCGAGCGTCGTGGTCGTGGTCGGCTCGAGCGTCGTGGTCGTGGTCGTGGTCGACGTGGTGGTCGTGTTGTACCCCGAGCCGGAGCAGATGTGCGACAGGACGAACTTGGGGCTGGTCGACGAGGTCGTGCCGGTCGACGGCAGCACCTGCGCCGATGAACCGGTCGACACGAGGCTCGTCAGCGTGGCGTCTTGGGGGACCGCGACGAACACATTGTCGAGCTGTTCGTCGTTGGGGATGATCTCGCCGTCGGCGAAGGTGACCCCGGTACCGTCGAGATTGAGGGTGATCGACACGAACTCGTACGAGGCGTTGTTCGGTGCGATGACGAAGTGCCAGTAGTCGCCGACGCTGTCCGGGCAGTCGGTCCCGATGCCGGCGGACTGGTTCTCGAGCGGGATGGTGACGGTGCCGGGTTCACCCAGGACGGTGCCACCCGAGATGCCCAGCACCAGGGTGAGGGCGCCGATCGCAGCGACCGCCATTCCGGCGATCGACCGGATGCTGCCCGAGTTGGTGCCGCTCTCGTTGGTGGTGGTGATGGTTGACATTCGCCCCGTCCTTGCTGTTCTGAATCGCCGTGCCCGAATCCGTGTTCTGGATCGTCCCTGCGGAGCGTAGACAAATCCTGCTCAAATTGTCAGGGGCAGGTTCACATATTGATGTATCCGTGACGTCAGCGCGGCCTGGTTGCACGCGAGGTGACCGCGATGACACTTTCCGTGGCAAGAATGGCGAGATTACTGCGGTTCGCGAAGCAGGCGGCGCAGGATCTTGCCGCTCGCCGACTTCGGGATCTCGTCGACGAACTCGACTATCCGGATCGCCTTGTAGCTCGCAACGTGAGCGGCGACGTGGGCCTGGACCTCGGCCGCGGACAGCTCGGCTCCTGGCTGGCGCACGACGAAGGCCTTGGGGAGTTCGCCGGCCTCCTGATCCGGGACGCCGATCACGGCGACGTCAGCGATCTTCGGATGGGCGATCAGCAGGGCCTCGAGTTCGGCTGGTGGAACCTGAAATCCCTTGTACTTGATGAGCTCTTTCAACCGATCCACGATCGACACGTGATGGAACTCGTCGATCACGGCGATATCACCGGTGTGCAGCCACCCGTCCTCGTCGATCGTGTTGCGCGTCGCCTCAGGGTTGTTGAGGTACCCCTTCATGACCTGCGGCCCACGGACCCACAGCTCGCCCTCGTCGCCGACGCCCATGTCGGCACCGGTGTCGGGGTCGACGAGGCGGCATTCGGTGTTGGCGACGGTGGTACCGGAGGTACCTGGGCGGAAGTCGCCGACGAACGTGCAATGGCTGACGGGGCTGAGTTCGGTCATGCCGTAGCCCTGTACGACCTCGCACCCGACCCGTGCGGCGGCCTCGGCCGCCAGATCAGCGCCGAGCGGTGCGGCGCCCGAGAAGATCTGTTTGACGGAACTGAGGTCGTACTGGTCGACGAGCGGGTGCTTGGCGAGCGCCAACACGATCGGCGGAACAGCATAGAAGCGGGTCACATGGAGGTCCTGCACGAGGGTCAACGCCTGCTCGAGGTCGAATCGCGCCATCGTCACCACCGTCGCCCCGCACGCCAGAGAGGCGTTCATCAGCACCTGCATCCCGTAGATGTGGAAGAACGGCAGGAACGACAGCACGACCTCGCCCTCGTCGTCGAACTCCATGCACGGCTCGGTCTGGGCCAGGTTCGCCACGAGGTTGCGATGGGTGAGCATCACGCCCTTGGGCAGGCCCGTGGTCCCCGACGAGTACGGCAGCACCACCACGTCGTCGTCGGCGTCGACCGGTACCTGTTCGATCGGGTCGGCGAGCAGGTCGAACGCGTTGGCGGTGCCGGTCGCCCCGTCGAGGGTCAGCACCTCGTTGATGCCGGTGCCCTCGATCGCTGCGAGCGCTGTCTGGGCGAACATCGCGGTGGTGACCAGCATCGATGCGCCGGCGTCCTGCAACTGGAAGCGGACCTCTTCGGCCCCGTAGGTGGGATTGATGGTGGTGACCGTCCCGCCGGCGACGGCGACACCGTGAAAGACGATCGCGTACCCTGGAATGTTCGGGGCCATGAGCCCCAGAGTGTCTCCCTTGCCGAAACCCCGTGCGGCGAGCCCACCAGCGAACCGGTGGACGAGCGACTGCAGCTCGGCAAAGGTCGTGACCTGGCCGGTGGCCCCGTCGATCAGGGCCGGTCGATCGGGATAGGTGTCGGCGTGACGCAGCACATATGCGGTGACGGCGACATCGGGGATATCAACATCCGCCATAGGGCTCGTGTGGACGATCATGGTCGGAGACTAGGGGCTGTCGATCCGCTCCAGAAACCGAGCCGCTGCCTGTGCCGACTCGTGGCGCCACCACGCGACTGCATCTTGGGGGTGGTCGTCGGTGAGCGCGGCGATGGCCGGCTGCAGCCGATCGCGCTGCGCTGCAACCAGTGCGGTCGTGTCGATCGAGGCCCGCTCGCACAGGGCCAGTTTCAGCAGAAACTCGGTTCGGAGATCGCGTAGGTGCTGCACCGGCTGCTCGAGCCAGTGTCGCCTCCGACGTCTGCCGGACGCAGTGATACTCAGTTCGGCGCGCCGGCCGGCATCGCTGCGATCCACCAGCCCGAACTCGACCAGGCGATCGATCGCACGGTAGGTGAGCGCCCTGTTCAATGACCAGATCCGGCCGAGATCTCCCTCGGGGGCGAGCAGTTTGACGATCGCCCATCCGTGGGTGGATCGTTCGCCGATGATCGCCAGGCAAGCGTGATCGGCCAGTGACAGGGGCGGGGCGGGCACGAAGCAACCGTAGTCGCGATTCGCGAACTAGTCAGAAACTGACTAACCTGCGCCCGGTGTGGGGACGTTGGCTTCCGGTGTGCGTGGCCACCGCCCTGTCGTTTCCGGGGTGCAGCGCTTCGGGCGATCAGCAGGTCCTCGTTTTCGCAGCGTCGTCGCTCACCGATGTGTTCGATCGACTCGAACACGATTTCGAGACAGAACATCCTGGCGTCGATGTGATCGTGAACTACGGCGGGTCGTCGCTGTTGGCCGGCCAGATCGAACAGGGTGCCCCGGCCGATGTCTTCGCTGCGGCCGATCTGGCAACGATGAAACGCGTGCTCGTGGCCGATTCGCCCTTTGCCGAACCGGTCGTGTTTGCCCGGAACCGAATGGCGATCGCGGTGGAGGAGGGCAATCCGATGGGGATCACCGGTTTGGCCGGGCTGACCGCCGACGGCCTGGTCGTGGTGCTGGCCGACGAGGAGGTGCCGGCAGGCGCATACGCCGCAGCGATGCTGCAGCAGGCCGGTGTCGAGCTCACGCCGGCGTCGTACGAATCGAACGTTCGGGCGGTTGCTGCCAAAGTCGCGCTCGGCGAGGCGGACGCCGGCATCGTCTACCGGACCGACATCTTCGCCGACGGCGAACGGCTCGACGAGGTCGTCATTCCCGATCCGCAGAACATCACCGCCGACTATCCGATCGAGGTGCTGCACGACGGGGTCAACGCTCAGGCGTTCGTAGATTTCGTGTTGGGCGCCACGGGACGCGTGGTTCTGAGCGACGCCGGATTCGAGATTCCGTGAGTCGGGCCATTGGCACCGAGGGCGGTCGTAGCGATCGTCGACGAACCACCGACAGCCCACGGGCGTTGGTGGCATTGGGGGTGTGCGGCGCACTCGTCTTCGTCGTCCCGATGGCCGCGTTGGTGGTGCGTGCGCCGTGGCGATCCGTCGGCGAGCTGGTGACCTCGGGGCCGATCCGCTCGGCCCTGTGGTTGTCGATCGTGACGTCTGTCGTCGCCGCGTTGGTCTCGATCGTGTTCGGCGTCCCACTGGCGTGGGTGCTCGCACGCAGCCGATTGCCCGGTCGGCGCCTGCTACGGGCGATCTGCACGTTGTCGATGGTGCTGCCTCCGGTCGTGGGCGGCGTTGCGCTGTTCCTCGCGTTCGGTCGACGTGGCCTCGTCGGCGGGTCGCTCGACCGATGGTTCGGTGTGACCTTGCCGTTCACCACCCCGGCGGTCGTGATGGCGCAGGTGTTCGTGGCGATGCCGTTCCTCGTGCTCACCGTCGATGCGGCCCTCGAACAGGTCGACGGACGGTTCGAGGATGCAGCACGCACGCTCGGAGGGTCGGAGTGGTACGTGTTCCGTCGTGTGACGCTGCCGGCGATCCGTCCTGCGATCGTGACCGGTGTCGTGCTCACCTGGGCCCGGGCGCTCGGCGAGTTCGGTGCGACGATCACATTCGCAGGCAGTCTGCCGGGGGTCACACGCACGATGCCGCTCGAGACCTACCTGGCGCTCGAGACCGACCTCGACCGAGCGGTCCTGTTGAGCCTGGTGCTGGTCGCGATCTCGTTCGCGGTGCTGTACGGGCTGCGCGGGCGTTGGGTCGGGGCCGCGCTGAGCGGAGGCGGCGCATGAGTCTGCTCCTGCAGGGAACGATCGAGGTCGGCGACTTCGACGTGGAGATCGACCTCCACGTCGAACGCGGCGAGACGGTGGCACTGGTCGGCCCCAACGGTGCCGGCAAATCGACCGTCTTGCGGACGGTCGCCGGATTGCAGCCGATTTCGGCAGGTCGGCTGACGTTCGACGGCGAGCCCTGGGACGACCCTTCGGCAGGTACGTTCGTCACCGCACGGCAACGGGGGACCGGGTCGGTCTTTCAGAACTACCTGCTGTTCGAGCATCTGTCCGCGGTTGACAATGTCGCGTTCGGTCTCCGGGCGCGCCGCCTCGACAAGCACGAAGCAGCCGCAGCCGCGAGGGTGGCGTTGGAACGACTCGGTGTCGGCGACGTCACCGATCGGATGCCCGCGGCGATGTCGGGTGGCCAGGCCCAACGGGTCGCACTCGCTCGGGCCTTGGTGCTGAAGCCCGCCGTGGTGCTGCTCGACGAGCCGTTGGCCGCACTCGACGCCAGCTCGCGCGGCGCCGTCCGGCGCGACCTCCCGCGTTGGCTGACCGAGAGCCGCGCCGGCGACGGCGGGCCGTCCGCCCGGATCGTGGTGACCCATGATCCGGTCGACGCGCACGCCTTGGCCGATCGCGTGGTGGTGCTCGAGCAGGGCAGAGTGACACAGGTCGGCACGCTCGGTGACCTGGCCGCTCGGCCGCGATCGACATATGTGGCCGACTTGCTGGGCACGAACTTGCTGCAGGGGTCCCTGTGCGGGTCGCGATTCGACGTCGCCGGGGGAGCAGTGTTGGTGGTCGGTGTCCACGATGCCGCCGACGGCGCCGCGGTGGCGGCGATTCGACCAGCTGCGGTCTCGCTGCATCGTTCGCGGCCCGAGGGCAGCCCCCGCAACGTGTGGGAGACCACCATCGCGGGCATCGACCGGTCGAACGATCGGGTGAGGGTTCGCCTCGGCGCGCCGATCGATCTGGTGGTCGAAGTCACGGAGGCGGGGCTCGACGCGCTCGCGGCAGGCGCCGGACAGCAGATCTGGGCAGCGGTCAAGGCATCCGAGATCGCCGTTGTCGCAGGCGGCTGAGGCCGCGGGCGGATCACACGGGCTCACGACGACAGCCGGGACGCGGCAGATCCACGAGGTGGTTCCGATCGCCCGGAACGGTTTCGGGACCAGGAGCCACATTCGCCGCTGACGGTGTCGTGGATCTGTGTCCCCGGGTATCACCTCGTGGATCTGTTCATAGTGTCGCACCGTGGAAGACCGGGCGCCAGGGCCCTTGGTCCCTGGCGCCCGATCCCGGTCGGTTCAGACGACGATGTTGACCATACGGCCGGGCACCACGATGACCTTCTTCGGCGACTTGCCGTCGGTCGCCGCGATCACCTTGTCGTCCGCCAACGCGACCGCCTCGATCGTGGCTGGATCGGCATCGGTCGCCACGATGATGCGCCCTCGCACCTTGCCGTTGACCTGAACCGGATACTCGATCGTGTCGTCGACGAGGTGATTCGGATCGGCGACCGGGAAGTCGTGATAGGTGAGGGTGTCGCTGTGGCCCAACTTGCGCCACAGCTCCTCGGCCATGTGGGGCACCAAGGGTGCGGTCATCAACACCATCGGCTCTGCGATCTCACGTGGGGTGGCCTCGAGTTTGGTGACGGCGTTGTTCAACTCGATCAACTTGGCGATCGCCGTGTTGAAACGCAGTGCGTCCATCTCGGTGCGCACGACGTCGATCGTGCGATGCATCAGTTTGAGCGTGCCGGCATCGGCCGCGGTGTCGACGACCGTGCAATCGCCGGTCTCCTCGTCGACCATGTTGCGCCAGAGACGCTGCAGGAACCGGTACATCCCCACGACATCGCGGGTTTCCCACGGTCGTGAGGCATCCATCGGACCGGTCGCCATTTCATACAGGCGCAACGTGTCCGCACCGTATTCGTCGTACATCTCGTCCGGCGAGACGGCGTTCTTGAGGCTCTTGCCCATCTTGCCGTACTCGCGGGTGACCGGCCGCTCATCGTAGAAGTACTCGCCGTCGCGTTGCTCGACCGAGAACGCGTCGACGTAGACCTCGCGCTCGTCCTTGTAGGCCGCGGCCAGGATGTAGCCCTGGTTGAACAGGCGGGCATACGGCTCTTTGGACGAGAGGTGGCCGAGGTCGTACAGCACCTTGTGCCAGAAGCGGGCGTACAGCAGGTGCAACACCGCATGTTCGACGCCACCGACGTAGAGATCGACGCCACCGGGATGATCCGGCCGCAACTCCGGTCGCGGGCCGGTCCAATAGGCCTCGACGGCAGGATCGACGAACGCGACGTCGTTGGTGGGGTCGAGATAGCGCAACTGGTACCAGCACGATCCCGCCCATTGCGGCATGACATTGGTGTCGCGTCGATACTTCTGAGGGCCGTCACCCAGGTCGAGCTCGACCTCGACCCAGTCGACGAGGCGGTCGAGCGGGCTCTCGGGATTCGAGAACTCGTCGTCGGCGTCGAACGTGCGCGGTGAGAAGCTGTCGGTCTCCGGCAGTTCGACCGGCAGCAGGTCGTCGGGCAGCGTGTGCGGGAAGCCGTTCGAGTCGTAGACGACCGGAAATGGCTCGCCCCAATAGCGCTGTCGGCTGAACAGCCAGTCGCGCAACTTGTACGTGATGGTCGCCTCGCCCTTGCCATTGGCCTCGAGCCACACATTGGTCTTTGCGATTCCGTCGGCCTTGTTGGTGATGCCGTTCAGGTCGAGGCCGTCGTTGGCCGAGTTGACGTAGGGGGCGTCCCCCACGTAGCTGGTGGGCCACGCCGCCGTGTCGAGCGCGGCAGGATCGTCGGGGTCGATACCGTGATCCTCGAGCCACGCAGCGGGTGGACGCTGGATCGCCGGGATGTCGAGACCGAACTTGCGGGCGAACTCGAAGTCGCGCTGGTCGCCGCACGGCACCGCCATGATGGCGCCCGTTCCGTACCCCATCAGCACGTAGTCGGCAATCCAGACCGGGATCTGCGTTCCGGTCAGGGGATTCACCGCGAATGACCCCGTGAACACACCCGTCTTCTCGCGGGTGTCGTCGGTACGGTCGATCTCGTTCTTGGCGGACGACTGCCGCCGATAGTCGGCCACCGCGTGGGCTTGCTCGGCTGTCGTGAGGACATCGACGAACGGATGCTCGGGAGCGAGCACCATGAACGTGGCCCCGAACAATGTGTCGGGTCGCGTCGTGAACACCGTGATGTCGCCGGCCGGCGATCCGAAGTGCACGTTGGCGCCGGTCGAACGGCCGATCCAGTTGCGCTGCATGGTCTTGATCGCGTCGGTCCAGTCGAGCAGCTCGAGGTCGTCGATCAGACGGTCCGCATACGCCGTGATGCGCATCATCCACTGGCGCATGTTTCGCTTGAACACCGGGAAGTTGCCGCGGTCGGAGCGGCCATCGGCTGTGACCTCCTCGTTGGCGACCACGGTGCCCAGCCCGGGGCACCAGTTGACCGGAGCGTCGCTGACGTAGGCCAGCCGGTGGTCATCGATGACCTGTTGACGCTCGTCGGCCGGGATCATCGCCCAGGGCCGGCCGTCTGGGGTGGGGCGTGCGCCTGATTCGAACTCAGCGACCAGTTCGCTGATCGGGCGCGCCGTGCCCGACTCGGGGTCGAGCCAGGCGTTGAAGATCTGGCTGAAGATCCACTGCGTCCAGCGGTAGTAGTGCGGGTCGGTGGTCGAGATGCTGCGGCGTGGATCATGGGCCAACCCCAACCGGCGCAGCTGCCGGCGGTAGGTCGCGACGTTCTGTTCGGTCGTGATCCGCGGGTGTTGACCGGTCTCGACGGCGAACTGCTCGGCGGGCAGACCGAATGCGTCGAACCCCATCGTGTGCAACACGTTGTGACCGGTCATGCGTTTGAAGCGGGCATACACGTCGGTACCGATGAACCCCAGTGGGTGACCGACGTGGAGTCCGGTTCCCGAGGGGTATGGAAACATGTCGAGCACGAACAGCTTGTCGCCCCTTGCGGCCGCCAGCTCGGGGTCACCGAGTGGCCCCGACGGATTGGGCGTCTCGAACGTGCCGTGTTCGGCCCACCAGTCCTGCCATCGCAGTTCGATGTCCTGCGCGAGCGCGGACGTGTATCGGAACGGAGGAGTGTCTGTCGTCGTGGGTTCAGTGTTCGCGCTCATACCGGCCGTTCAGCCTACGTGCCGATCTGAGCGCCACCCGTACCGATTCGCACATCGGCCGGACCCAGGCGAATCGCCCTACCCGGCCCCGTCCGAGCGGGCGCGCGCTGCACCGTTTCGACTCTCGTCGGTGAAGGGGATGCGGAACTGGTAATTTTGGAAAGAGAGTAGGTGGTGATGGTTGCGTTCGGCATCGTCTGGAAATGGGTCCGCGTGTTCGCGGTCCAGCTCGCTCTCGTCGGAGGAGCGATCCTGGCGTACTTCGGGGTGCGTGGGCTCACCGAGGGAGCGATCGAGACCGCGAATCGCAATGCCGAACGGCTGCTCGAGGTCGAGCGCTTCTTGGGTATCGACCTCGAACTCGGGATCCAGGCACACACCCTGTCGTCGGAGTGGCTGACCGATCTCGGCAACTGGGTGTACATCTGGCTCCATTGGCCAGTGATCGCCGGCACCTTGATCTGGCTGGTCGTTCGCAGATGGGACGACTACCTCCTGCTCCGCAATGCGATGTTCATCTCCGGGGCGATCGGACTGGTGATCTTCTTCTCGCTGCCGGTGACCCCACCGCGCCTGTTCGACCCGGCGTACATCGACACGGTGACCGAACGATCGCATTCGTACCGCGTGCTGCAGCCACCGAACCTCGTGAACAAGTACGCCGCAGTGCCGAGTCTGCACTTCGGGTGGAACCTGCTCGTCGGCATCACCTGGTGGCAGCTGTCCCGGGTGCGATGGCAGAAGGTGGTCGCCGTCCTGATGCCGATCGCCATGGCGTTCGCCACCGTGATGACGGCCAACCACTGGGTCGCAGACGTGCTCGTCGGTGGTGTGGTGGCCCTGATCGGGTTGGCGTTGGAGCATCGACGACGCAGCTGGTGGTCGTCGCGGGATCCTGGCGGCGTCGCGGCCCTCCTGCCGGCATCTCCGCCGGCATCCGATGACCTGGTCACGAGCTGAACCCGTGCACATCTCGGCTTGACCGGATCGAGGGGTCGACTCAGGCGAGCCGGCGGGCGAAGCTCTGTGTCGTGAACACCTCGGCGTGCATGTCGTCGGGCCATGCGGTCGTCGGCAGGCCTGCCTTCTCGAGCAGGCGTTCGATGAAGTCGTCGGGTTCGGGCAGCTGTCTCCACACCGACGGCAGGAACACCGCCCGCCGGGAACCGCTGGACAGGATCAATCCGTGGGTGCGCGGTGTGAGGTGCCCGATCAACTCCTCGCGGGCGCCCGCCGGCACCGTGACGCGTGGCGAGAGCAGTGACACCTCGAGGTCGAGACCGTTCAGGTCCTCCTGTCGGAGCTTCGGCAGCCGAGGATCTTCGAAGGCAGCTTGAATCGCGAGCTTGGCGACGCACGAACCGATCGCATCGGTGCTGTCGATGTTGCCGATGCACCCGTTGAGCTGTCCGTCGACATGGAGCGTCACGAACGCCCCACACGGCCGGCGAAGCCGTTCGGGCAGGCGGGCCACGTCCGGCCCCGGAAAGCGGGTGCCATCGAAACAGGCGCGGATCGCGACCTCTGCGATATCGAGCAGCATCTCGGACTGCTCCGGCGTGATCGGGGCGTCAACCGACAACGAAAGCTCCATATCCGACCACACGTTCTCGGTCGCCCGCCGTGTCTCCGGAGTTCCGGAGATCGATGTTGTCGATCGACAGGCCGCGTGTGTCCGCCACGCGCATGATCCCGCGCAGCGGGCGAGAGCCGCAGGCGTCGAGATCGCCGATCGCGTCGGCCTCGCCCGCCACGATCGCCGCTGCAGTCCGGGCGTCGATCTGCTGCGCATCTCGATACGGGTGATAGTGGGACAGGTCGGTGCTGATCACGACGATGGTCTCGGCCCCGCCCCACACGGCGTCGAGCACGGTGGCGACCTGCTCGGCAGTGGTGTCGCCGACCGACAGCGGCAACAGCGTGAAGTCGTCGAGCACGGTCTGGAGGAAGGGGAGCTGCACCTCGAGGCTGTGCTCGTGGAAGTGCGGCAGGTCATCGAGGGTCACGCCCGGGAGTCCGCGTACGGCGGCGCGCAGATCCGAGTCGATCAGCACCATGCCGAGCGGTGTCGCGAACAGGTTGTCGACGGGGGCCGCCATGCCCTGCAGGTGGACGCGGTGGCTCGGTCCGAGCAGGACGACGCGGGTGATCACCTCGCGTGCCGGCACGAGGCGTAGGTACGCGCTGGCCGCTACGGCACCGGAATACCGATAGCCGGCGTGCGGCACGATCAGCGCCTTCGGCACCGGTGCGTCATCGGGTGGTCGGACGGCGTCGAGGAACGACGCGCTCACGGCGCGTCTCAGCTCGTCGGGGTCGGCCGGATAGAACATTCCGGCCACAGCGGGATGCCGAACACTCATGGAGTACTTCCTTGGTGGCGTCGAGCGTGAAGGACCACCGGTTGGCGCCGGGCTCCCCAGGTGCCCGGCGGGCCATCGAACACCCCGGGAAGCAGGGAGCCGCACTTGGTGCAGTGGCCCGACTCGTCGAGGCGATACCGGCCGAGCACGTACCAGTCCCGTTCGATCACCCGTGTGCCGCAGTTGTGGCAGAACGTGCTGCCCCCCTCCTTGTCGTGGACATTGCCGGTGTACACGTAGTTCACTCCGTTCTCGAGCGCGATTCGCCGGGCCCGACCGAGCGTCGCCGGAGGGGTCGGTGGCACATCGAGCATCTTGTAGTCGGGATGGAACGCGGTGAAGTGCATCGGTACGTCAGGACCGAGGTGCTCGACCACCCATCGCGTCATCTTGTCGAGCTCGGCATCGCTGTCGTTGTGATCGGGAATGAGCAACGTCGTGAGTTCGAACCACACACGGGTCTCGTGGAGATACTCGAGTGTCTCGAGCACCGCTCCGAGATCACCTCCGGTGATGTGCTTGTAGAAGTGCTCGGTGAACGCCTTGAGATCGACGTTGGCGGCATCGAGATGGGCATAGAAATCGCGTCGTGGCTCGGGGCAGATGTAGCCGGCGGTCACGGCGACGGTCTTCACGCCGAGCTCGTGGCACGCCTCGGCGACGTCGATCGCGTACTCGAGGAAGATCGTCGGGTCGTTGTAGGTGAATGCGACGCTGCGGCATCCGAGCTCGTGGGCCGTGCGGGCGATCGTCTCGGGGGAGGCTTCGTCGGCCAGTGTGTCGATCTCCTTCGACTTGGAGATGTCCCAGTTCTGGCAGAATCGGCAGGCCAGATTGCAGCCGGCGGTGCCGAACGAGAACACCGACGAGCCGGGCAGGAAGTGGTTGAGTGGCTTCTTCTCGATCGGGTCGACACAGAATCCGCTCGATCGTCCGTACGACGTGAGCACGACACCGTCGTCCTCACGTGCCCGCACGAAACAGACCCCGCGCTGACCCTCGCGGAGCTTGCACGCCCTGGGGCAGACATCGCACTGGATGCGGCCGTCGTCGATCTGATGCCAGTACTTCGTGGGGATCGTGAAGCGGTCCATGTCACCTCCCGCTCTCCTTTCAGGATGGCACCGACATCCCGGGTCCGTCGAGGGTCTTCCGGCCGTTCTTGTTCGGCTCCACTCGCTGCGCGGACGGCAGCCCTGTGATGATCGACGCTGGATCGGCGAGTGGCGCCGACCGAGGAGGGACCTGCACGATGTCCGTGGACGCGAACGTAGACACCGACGAGTCGACGGGGGGCGAGGCTGGACGGCCTGAGCTCGATGTCGTGGTCGTCGGCGCCGGTATGGCAGGTCTGTACCTGCTCTACCGGCTGCGCGCTCTCGGACTGTCGGCCGTGGCGCTCGAGGCCGCCGACGATGTGGGTGGCACGTGGTACTGGAACCGTTATCCAGGTGCACGGTGCGACATCCAGAGCATGGACTATTCCTACAGCTTCGATCCCGAACTCCAGAGCGAATGGAACTGGTCCGAGAAGTACGCAACCCAGCCTGAGATCCTGGGCTACCTGCAGTACGTCGCCGACAAGCACGATCTCCGCCGCGACGTCCGCTTCTCGACGCGAGTGGAGGCGGCGAAGTGGGATGACGCCGATTCGATGTGGAGGGTGCGCACCGATGCGGGCGACGAGGTCACATGTCGCCACTACGTGATGGCGACCGGCTGCTTGTCGATGCCCAAGGGTCCCGAGATCCAAGGTGCCGAACGATTTGCCGGGCAGGTGCACTTCACCAGTCGGTGGCCACACGAGGGCGTCGATTTCACCGGATTGCGAGTCGGTGTGATCGGCACCGGTTCATCGGGCATCCAGTCGATCCCGATCATCGCCTCCCAGGCCTCCCGACTCACGGTCTTCCAGCGCACGCCGAACTTCTCGATCCCGGCGGGCAACGGGCCCATTCCCGAGGAGAAGCTGGCGGCGATCGCGGCCGACCCGGCGGCCTACCGGCAAGAGGCGCGCCTGTCGGGCGCCGGCGTGCCCATGCCGGCTGCGACGGTGGGCGTGCTACAGGTGTCGGAGCAGGAACGGCTCGAGGCCTTCGAGCGAGTGTGGCGAAAGGGTGAACTGCTCGGTGCCGGCAGCGAGTTCAACGACTTGTCGATCCGGCGTGAGGCGAACGACAAGTTCGCCGACTTCATCCGCGACAAGATCCGGTCCACGGTGCACGACCCGGACACCGCCGAGACGCTGTGCCCGACCGATCATCCGTTCGGCAGCAAGCGGCCATGTCTCGACACGAACTACTACGAGACCTTCAATCTGCCCCACGTGAGACTCGTCGACCTGCGCAAGCACCCGATCTCGACGATCACCGAGACCGGCATCGACACCGCCGACGAGTCGTTCGAGTTCGACGCCATCGTCTACGCGACCGGCTTCGACGCCATGACAGGGGCACTCGTGGCGGTCGACATCGAGGGACGAGATGGCGTGACCTTGAAGGACAAGTGGGCCGCAGGGCCTATGACGTATCTCGGCCTCACCACCGTCGGGTTCCCGAACTTCTTCATGGTGACCGGCCCCGGCAGCCCATCGGTGTTGTCGAACATGGTCGTGTCGATCGAACAACATGTCGACTGGATCGCCGATTGTGTGAGCGACCTGCGCGACCGCGGGTACACCACCATCGAGCCCACCGACACGGCCGAGGCCGGGTGGGTGCAACACGTGAACGACTGCGCCGACATCACCCTCTTCCCCAGCGCGAACTCGTGGTACATGGGTGCCAACGTGCCCGGCAAGCCGCGTGTGTTCCTGCCGTATGTGGGAGGGGTTGGCTCGTACCGGCTCACCTGCGAGCGGGTGGTCGACGAGGGATACCTGGGGTTCAGGCTCGCTGGGGATGCGGGAACGCAGTGCCGCGACGGGGTGGTCAACCGGCTGCAACCCGATGTGGCGATGCTGTTGCAGGCGATGGGCGAGCTCGGACTTCCGCCGCTCGAATCGTTGTCGGTCCCCGACGCCCGCGCGTTCAGCGAGGCGATGTCCGCACAGCGCCCGTCGGGCCCGGAGGTGGGCGATGTCGTCGATGGCATCCTGCCCGGGGCGGAGGGTGACCTGAACTACCGGCTCTACCGACCGGCAACCCCCGGGCCGCACCCGATCGTCGTCTACTTTCACGGCGGCGGATGGGTTCTGGGCAGCCACGTCTCAGACGACCCCTTGTGTCGCGACCTGTGTGTGCGCTCGGGCGCAGTGATCCTGTCGGTCGACTATCGTCATGGTCCCGAGGCGCGGTTTCCCGCAGCCGCGAACGACGCCATCGCCGCGGTGCGGTGGGTCGCCGTCAACGCCGAATCGCTCGGGGGAACACCGGGTGGGTTCGCCGTCGCGGGCTGGAGCGCCGGGGCGAACTTGGCCGCGGTCGCATGCCAGCAGGCCAAACGGACCGGGGGGTCGGAGGTCGTCGGCCAGCTGCTGATCACGCCAGTGACCGATGGTGCCTCCGAGTGGTCGTCGCTGACGGAGAACGCCGAGGGCTATGTGCTCACCGCATCATTGATGGAGTGGTTCTGGGCCAACTATGCAGACCCGGCAGATCGCGCAGACGTCATGGCGTCCCCGTTGCGGGCCAAGTCACTTGCCGGCCTGCCCCGTGCGGCGATCTTCACCTGTGAGTTCGACCCGCTCCGTGACGAGGGTGATGCCTACGCTGCCGCGCTCGCCGCCGCCGGGGTCGATGTCGAACATGTGCAGTGTCGAGGGCACATCCACACCTCGTTGCCCGCCGTCGATGTGATCATCTCGGGTGCGCCGATCCGGGCTCGGATGGCTGAGGCCATCCAGGGCTTCTTCCGGTCGCCGAACGCGACCTGACTACGGCAGCACGAGCAGGCGAGGAACAGGAACGATGCCAGACCAGACAACTGCCGATCTGATCGAAGCGATCGATGACGTGTTGCTCACGACCCTGTCGGTGACACGTGACCTCTCGGAGGCCGACGCCGACCGGCCCACCGAATGTCCGGGATGGACGGTGCGTGATCAACTCGCTCACATGGTCGGGCTCGAGCAGGTGCTGTCCGGTGCGCCTCACCCAGCGATCGAGCTACCACCTCTCGATCACGTGTCAAGTGACATCGACGTGTTCATGGAGCAACAGGTCCATGTGCGCCGCCAGCTGCCGCTGGCAGCGATCGTCGACGAGCTCGCCGGGCTTCGACCCCGCCGCATCGCCGAGCTGCGCCGGCTCGCCGAGATCGGTGACCCGCTCGTGATGGGACCGTTCGGCGAGCGCCCGTTGTCGGCTTCGCTACCTATTCGCGTGTTTGATCTGTGGGCCCACGAACAGGACATCCGGCGAGCGGTCGGCCTGCCGGTGCGCAGCGACGGCATCGCTGCGCAGGTGGCCCTCGAACGTAGCCTCGCCGGTTGGTCGATGACGCTGCCCAAGGCGCTCGACGTCGATGCCGTGTTGACGGTGACGGTGACCGGTCCCACCGCATCGCAAAGCCTGATCGTGATCGGTGCGGGTGGGCCGACGGCGACGATCGTCGGAGACCTCGGCCAGATCACCCGATGGTTCTGTGGCCGAGCGACGCCCGGCGACGACGATGTGACCGGGGCCGCAGACGTGGTGAGCGCAGTGCGTGGCCGGCTGGCCATGACTCCGTGACCTGACGAGCAGCGACAGTCCGACCGGTCAGATGTCGAAGACGGCGTTAGCGATCAGCGCAACGCTGCCTGCCACGGCGGCAGCGGACAGCAGCCTGCCCGACCAGAGGTAGACCAACCGCTGAGGATCGCCGTGCGGGGGCACCACGACGGCGAGCACGAGGCCCATGGCAGCGAGCGCCAGGCCGGCGCCGTAGAACACCAGGCCTTGGTCTGCGACGATGCTGAGACCGGCGATGATCAGGGCAGGTCGGGCGAACAGGGGCAGCGCGACCGGCACCAGGGCAGCGCGCGAGCCGGGCAGCGACGGGAGATCCTCGGGCGGTTTCGTGGCCAGGTCGATGCCTGCCGACAGCAACAGCAGACTGCCGGCGGCGAGGCGCATCGCGGGCCTGCTGACATCCGCTACGCCGAGCATCCAGCCGCTCAGGGCACCCACGGCGAGGAGGCCCGCGCCGCCGACCGCAGCACCGAGTGCCGACACGGCCAACCGTTCTCGTCGCGAGCCGCGTCGTGGAGCCGAGAGCGCTGCTCGGACCGGATTGAGGGCGGCGACGACGACGATCAGCCACAGCCAGGCCGAGGGGGCGGGATGGCCGCCACCGATGGGAGCCGCTTCGAGGAGCGGGATCGTCATCAAGAGTGCGCTGAGTGCGTGTTGTTGGTCGTCCATACGGGTCAGGTCGTTGATGAACCAGGCTCCTTCCACCTTGCCAGGCGAAGCGTATTCGCTGGCGTCCGACGCAGACGCCTGGGCCTCGATCGCCAGCCCGACGATGCACTCGGCCCGCTCGGCCAGCGGGCCGCGCTCGTCGGCCAGCCGTTCGTCGAGCTGAGCGGCGCGCCACAGCCCGGTCAGGCCCTCGCCGAACACCCCGTACCCACCGCCCCGTGGCGTGAACGTGCCGCGCACGGCAACCCCCCACGGCCCGAAACGTTGGCTGATCGACCGAACTCGTTGCCCGATCAACCCGCCCTGGCGCCTGACGAAAGCAACCTCGGTGTCGGTCAATGGTGTACCGATGGGCCGTTCCGGGAACGCCGCCGTCTCGGCGATCCCGTACCCCGACCAGTGATCGGCGAGGGGTGGCCACAGATCCTCTGCGTCGTCTCGGATCGTGCCCATGTAGTTGCCCATCCGGTCGGCGACTCGACCCCATCCGGCATCGGGGTCGAGTCGGTGCAATCGTCCGAGGGCCCAGTAGACCTCGCCCGTGTAGTAGATCGAGTAGGTGTTGGGTCGGGGCCGACCGGGACCGAGGTCGTAGTACGCGAGCAGCGCACCGGATGGCTCGACCTGGCTGGTGAGGAAGCGGCCCAGCTTGGCGATGACTTCGTCGTACGAGGAGTCGCCGGTGATCTGCCTGCGCTCGATCAAGGCGGTGATGACGAGGGCGTTGGTGCCCGCCTGCAGCGTGTCGTTCGTGGTGACACCGGCCCAGTCGTCTCGCTCGACCACGTGGTCGAGCGCCCAGGTGAGGCCGCGGTCGGCGCTGGCGGTCGCACCGTCGAATCCTCGGGCGCCGGCCTGGTAGAGCGCTGACATGACTCCGGCGTGGCGAACGACGTTGTAGTCATCGATGGCGACGTCGCGCGCCCGGTCGTACTCGTACAACCATCTGCCGTCGGGTTGTTGATTGTCGACGAGCCAGCCGACCGCAGCGGCTGCTGCGTGCTCGGTGTCGGCCAGGGTGAGATCGGGGCAGCGCTCGGGAGGCGCCGCCACGCCGAACGCCACTGCCGCAGCACCGAACGTGACGCCGAGGCTGACGGCGACGAGCCGGGCGACCGGTGTCACGGTACGGCCCTGACGACCTCGCCGACAGGAAGCGGCGACGGTCCACGTCGGCGCCACTGAGCGAGACGGGGCAGCGACGGATCGGCCCATGCCACGAGCATGGCAAGGCCGAGAAACGAGAAGATCTGGACTTCCGCGCTGAACTCGATCGCGATGTGGAACCCTGCGGCGGCGATGACCGCAGCAGTGCGCGTTCGCTTCGACCAGAGCCCGAGGGCGATGAACAGCTCGGTGAGCACGATCACCTTGGCGGCGACGGTATGGAAGGAACGGTCGAGCAACATGTCGGCAATGGCGGACGGTAGCAGTGAGTCGCGCACCATGGCCTCCTGCACCGCCACGCGCCCCCAGGTCACCCGTCCACCGAACCAGTCCGGATCGAGCATCTTGCTCAAGCCGGAGGCCCCGTAGGTGATCGCGCTCGTGAAGCGCAGCAGCCACAGTGTCCAGCCGGGCGCGGTCGCCGCAGTCATCGCTCGGCGGCGGCGGTGAAGCCACGAGTCGACCGAGAACGCCGTACCGCAGGGTGCCAGAGCGAGGATCAGCAACACGGTGACGAGATAGGCCCGGTTGTTGTGCAGATGTGTGGTCGAGAGCGCGAGGTTGTACGCCACGATGGCGAAGGTGACGCCCGTCGCGACCCGGGTCGCCAGCCCGATGGTCATCGCCGTGGCGGCGATCATCGCGATGATCATCAACGACGCATACCAAACGGCCGGGAGGTCGGGAAGTGCAGCGATGTACGGATGGTGGAATCGGTCACGGTAGGTGGTGCCGCTCAACGCCTCGGATGCGAATGGCCATAGGTGCAGCAGGGTGATCGCGCCGACCAGCATCCGAATCAGCCCCCGCGATCGTGTACTGACGGGCTGGGCGAGCAGCCGGTCGAGCTGGTCGAATGCCGTCACGGCAACCAGCGATCAGGACTGCGCATCACCGTCGTCGACGGGTCGCGCAGATTGTGCCAGGTGGTGACCGTGGCTTCGAGGTAGCGGGTCTCGGTGTCGGCGGGCGTGTTGAGCGCGACCCAGTCGAGCGCTTCGCCGAGGAACGCCAGCTGATTGTCGAGACCTGCGTCCGCGTGATGGCGCCTCCACGGCGAGCCGAGGCCACGACCCTGTACGAGTTCGTTCCACTCGTACCCCGCCCAGTTCTGGTCGACCGGAACTCGCTCGCCGGAGGTGGTGACACGGACGATGTCGGCCTGCCACTCGCTGGCCTCGGGGAACATCTGATAACCGAACTCGTGATGCGGCGCCCAGTAAGCGCGCGCCACCAACGCGAGCTGCAAGACCACGAACGACACGAAAACGACCCGACGCGCGCGTCGTCTCGACGATTCTCCTGTCAGCCGTTCGAAGCGTCGAACCAGAGGGGCCACTTGTCGTCCCAGGCGTCGGTGTCGATGACCACCATCCGTCCGATCGTAGACGTCGGGCCCTCGACGCCAGGAACGCCCCAGTGTCAGGCGGCTTCGGGCTGGAGCGCCGCGACTGCGAGAACACCGTTGATGTGCGGTGCCGACATGCCGAGCGCAACGCCCACCTCGACGAGCGCGTGTTGCTCGCGCGCGCTCATCGGGCCATCGGCGAGAGCGATCGCCGCCATGCGATGCAGGAAGCTCTGCTTGCCGTGTGGGGTCAGTTCCGCGGTCAACCGCTGCAGGCTCGACCGAGCCTGGTCGTCGCCGAGGTTGGCCACGTCGTCGTCGAGTTGCTCGGCGGGATACTCGTGGCCCTCGGCCGTCATGATCGCGATGGCGGTCTCGCGAACCGTCGCATCGACGTGGAAGTCGAACGCGTTCGTCCGGCCGGATCGCACGACGAAGGCGACCGCGCTACGGACGGCCATGGACAGGTACTCGGCGAGTTGGTCGGTGGTGGGTACGTCGAGCACGGCGAGGTCACTGTGATGTCCGCACACATGGCACTCGACCTCGTTGGGCAGGGTCGCGAGCGGAACGATGCGGAGATGGCAGACCGCGAACCAGCGCTGAGGCGCAACCTCGGCTCCCATCCGGTCGACTCCGCAACGTGGGCACACGAACGATGTCTGTCGAACGGTCCGGCGACGGACCTCGACTCCCCACATTGTCCTCATGATCGACCCTTTCCGTGATGGCGCCTGATTGTTCGGCGTGCCACGACATCGTCCAACGCGGGAGATCACTTGATCGACCATGAGAGAGTCTTGAGAACACGCGTCAAACCGAGGTGAACTCGGTGCGAACCATCTGATGAAGCCGTCGTTATTCGGTCGACCCCGGAAATCGAGGAATTCGGACCGATCGTCGGGGCGTTGCGCGATCTCAGTTCGTGTGAACGATCAGCACCGAGCACGGAGCCCGGTGGGCGACCGAGTTCGGCACGCTGCCGAGCAAGCGGCGAGCGCCGGTCATCCCACGGTTGCCGACCACGATCAGGTTTGCGTTGACGGCCTCGGCGACGTCGCACAAGGCGGCCTGAGCGGCAGCCGGCACCACATGCAGCCTGACGTCGATGCCGGTCGCACCGAGCCGTCCGGCCATCGGCTCGAGCTCGGCGAGACAGGCCTTCACGACCTCGTCCTGATCGAACGCAGGCATCTCTCCGTACATCGGTGCGGCGAGAACCGGGCTGCCACACCCCTGTACGAGATGCAGCGTGCTTCCCGTCAGACGTGCCAGTTCGGCGGCGTGTTCGACTGCAGCGGTCGCTCCTTCGGAACCGTCGGTGCCCACCACGATGTCCTGGTACATGTCGCCCCCCGAGCTCAGCGGCCGGTCCTGTGACCGGGCCCGCGCCCAGACGGTACGAAACATCGACCGCGGGCACAAGTTTTCGCAGGGGTGCGGTCGGTTGGTCAGCCGATCAGGTACGGCAGTAGCCGCTCGTA
>JAHEDX010000010.1 GCA_024641005.1 Acidimicrobiaceae bacterium | reverse complement strand
CGTCCTCGATCGCTCGACGCGCTCGGGCCGCCTGAACCCCGAGCTCGAGCATCGCCGCATGAACGTCGGGGTCGCCTCCGTCGAATCTGCGCCGCAGCGAGCGGTGCACGGTGTCGCTGGACTGTGATCCATGGGGGTTCCAGGCGACGAACAACGACAGGTCGTCCGGCACCGTGAGCTCGCGATAGCCCACGGGATCGAACGTCATCGAGATCGGCGTACCGACCGCCTGGACGAGACGGTCCTGGAGCCCTGCCGAGATGCCGAGACGTTCGCGCTCGACCGCCAGCGCGAGTTCGGCCAGCTCGATCGGAGCCCACCGATGACCGGTCCACGCCGCGAACGCCCGGAGCGCCGCTATCACCAGGGCGCTCGAGCCGGCCAGACCGACCGATCGCGGGATCGAGGTCGATGCGGACAGCGTGACCGTTGGCAGCGCACCATGTGCGGCGGCGAACCCATCGGCAGCCGCCGCCAGCAGACGATGCAGTGATTCGTCACTCGCCCGAATCGAGAACGTCTCCGCTTCCGTGACGGACGCCATGGCCTTGAGGTCGTGCACCGGTACGGCAACGACCGCCCCGCCGTACCCGTCCGAGGGGTTGCCGGCCAGCGCAGCGCGCGCGGAGCACGTGCTCCCCAGGGATCGTCCAGTCGGCATCGGGGAATGGTTAGCACGTACCGTGCCCGGATGGACTTCTCCATCCCCGCCGACATTCAGCGCACGCTCGATGCTCTCGACTCGTTCATCGAGGCCGAGATCGTCCCGCTCCAAGAGCAGAACGACAACATGCGCTTCTTCGACCATCGACGTGAATGGGCGCGAACGGACTTCGAGCACGACGGCGTTCCGCGCCAGGACTGGGAGGACCTCCTGCGCGAGATGCGGCGCCGAGCCGATGCCGCCGGGTGGCTGCGATGGGCGCTACCGGCCGAGTTCGGCGGACACGAGGCCAGCAATCTCGAGATGGCGATCATCCGGGAGCACTTGGCTCATCGTGGGCTCGGGTTGCACAACGACCTCCAGAACGAGTCGTCGATCGTCGGCAACTTCCCGACCGTCCTGATGATGCGTGACTTCGGCTCGCCCGAGCAGGTGGCGGAGTGGATGCCCGGGTTCCTGGACGGCTCCCGGCGTCTCGCGTTCGGCCTCACCGAACCGAATCACGGCAGCGATGCGACCTATCTCGAGACGACTGCGGTTCGCGACGGGGACGAGTGGGTGATCAACGGCATGAAGCGCTTCAACACCGGGGTCCATCACGCCACCCACGACATCATCTTCGCCCGAACATCGGGCGAGCCCGGTAGCCCCGTCGGCATCAGCGCCTTCCTCGTACCATGCGACAGCGCCGGTTTCGAGGTCGACTTCTACTGGTGGACGCTGAACATGCCCAGCGATCACGCCGAGGTGAGCCTGCACGACGTCCGCGTCGGGCAGGATGCCTTGTTCGGCCGGCTCGACTACGGACTCGAACTCGCTCAGCACTTCGTGCACGAGAACCGCATCCGTCAGGCCGCATCATCGCTGGGTGCGGCCCAGCACTGCATCGACGAGGCCGTCGCGTACGCGAACCAGCGCACGACGTGGGGCAAGAAGCTCTCCGTCAATCAGGGCATCCAATTCCCCCTCGTCGAGCTGCACACCGAAGCGGCGATGTTGCGCCAACTCATTCGCGAAACGGCGTGGAGGCTCGACCAGCAACACCACATGGAGATCACCCATCAGGTGGCGATGTGCAATTACCGGGCGAATCGGCTTGCGTGTGATGCTGCCGACCGAGCGATGCAGACGTGCGGCGGGGTCGGATATTCGCGTCACATGCCGTTCGAGCACATCTACCGGCATCATCGGAGATACCGCATCACCGAAGGGGCCGAGGAGATCCAGATGCGCAAGGTCGCCCAACAACTGTTCGGCTTCGGCCGCAAGTAGCAGCGTTTCGCCTGGAGTCCCGACGCGGCTCAGTCCCAGCGGAAGAACCACAATGCCGGAGCACCGGCGGCGATGGTGTAGGCGGCGAGCACCGCGAGATCGGTGGCGCTCCAACCGAACCCGAACCATGGGTCCTGCACGGCGGTGACGAGGTGGGTGAGCGGCAGCGCATTGCCGACGTCGCGAAGACCTGAGGGCAGGACGGCCCGCGGCGGGGTGGTGCCCGAGATCGACCACATCGCGAAGAACAACAGAAGGCCGATGCCCTGCGCCGAGCGGCTGCTCCGCATCACGGTTGCGAGCAGCAGTCCGATCGCTCCGAACGCCACGGTCCCGAACAGCAGTGCCACGACGACGCCGATCACGTCCTGGGGCAGCGTCGCGTCGTAGGCAAGCCATGCCACGCCCCCCATCAGCGGCGCTCCCGCGACGAATGTCATCAGCGCCAGGGTGAGTTGGGCGCTGACGAGTGTCCAGACCGAGACCGACGAGGAGCGCAGCCGCCGCAGGATCCCGCGCTCGCGATAGCCGACGAGATCGATCGGCAGCGTCATCAACCCGAGCGCGGCGATGATCACCGCGACGGAGGCTGCCGTGTAGTAGTCGACCGGGGTCACGCCCCTCCAGACGAGCATGCCGTTCTCGACCTCCTGGGCGTCGACTTGGTCGTTGCCGAACACTGCCGAGAGCAACATCATCATCATCAACGGGAACGCCAACACGAAGACGATCGAGAACGGCTCCCTCCGGAACAGTCTGAACTCGGCGCGCGTCATCGCGAAGTAGCCGCGCATCGCCATCAGCCCCCGACCTTCCGCCCGGTCAGGGTCAAGCTTCGTTTCGCTGTGTGTGCAACATGGTCATCCGGGAACTACGCACAGCACGTCCGGCGGGAATCGGACGTCGATGGTCATGTCCGATTTCCGCTCATGTCGGCCTCGTCGGTGCGCCATGATGGTGTCCGTGACAGATTCCGCCGTTCTCGCACTCGACCCCGACCGGTGCTATCGGGCGGCCCAGAGCCGTGACGCTCGTTTCGACGGGTGGTTCTACGTCGCTGTTCGGACGACCGGCATCTACTGTCGACCGAGCTGCCCGGCCGTCACGCCGAAGCGAACGAACGTCGAGTTCCATCGGTCGGCCGCCGCCGCCCAGCAGTTGGGCTTCCGGGCTTGCAAGCGCTGTCGCCCCGACGCTGCACCCGGGTCGCCCGAGTGGGACGTGCGCGGCGATCTGGTCGGTCGGGCGATGCGGCTGATCGCCGATGGCGTCGTCGACCGGGAGGGCGTCGTCGGACTGTCCGAACATCTCGGCTACAGCAGTCGCCATCTCAACCGGTTGCTCACCGACGAACTCGGTGCCGGGCCGCTCGCGCTCGCCAGAGCACAACGTGCCCAGACCGCTCGGATCCTGATCGAGACGACCGATCTGTCGATGACCGACATCGCGTTCGCCGCCGGGTTCGGCAGTGTGCGCCAGTTCAACGACACCGTCCGAGAGGTGTTCGCCGTGGCGCCGAGCGATCTGCGGCATCGATCGGTGCACCGTCGACCCCATACCGACGCCGGTGCCGTCTCCGTTCGTCTCGCCGCGCGCGGTCCGTTCGCCGGTCGCCAACTGTTCGAGCACCTCGGGGCGAGGGCGGTTCCCGGAGTCGAGTCGTGGGACGGCGAGATGTACCAGCGTGCGCTCGATCTACCCAACGGCCACGGCACCGTCGTCGCCCGTCCCGCCGAGGACCACGTGCAGGCGACGTTCCGGCTGACCGATTGGCGTGACCTCGCTCCGGCGGTCGGCCGGATGCGGCGCCTGCTCGACCTCGATGCCGATCCGGTGGCGATCGACGAGGTGCTCGGCGTCGACCCCCATCTCGGTCCGCTCGTCGCGGCCACGCCGGGGTTGCGCGCCGCTGGGTCGGTCGATCCGTACGAGACGCTCGTGCGGGCAATCGTCGGACAGCAGGTCTCGGTCGCCGGTGCACGAACCGTGACCGGACGTGTCGCCGAGGCGATCGCCGAACCACTCACGATCCAGCACACGGGTCTGACCCACGTGTTCCCTTCGATGCAGCGTCTTGCCGGCGCCGTCGCCGGAGTGTTCCCGATGCCGGCTGCGAGGGCGGCGACGCTGCAACGGGTCGGCGCAGCGGCCGTGGCCGGCGACCTCGTGCTCGACACCGGGGTCGACCGGGACCGCGTGATCGATCAGCTCGTCAGGTTGAAGGGGATCGGCCCGTGGACCGCTCGGTACGTCGTGATGCGTGGCCTCGGCGACCCGGATGTGTTCCTCGAGTCCGACCTCGGCGTGCGCCACGCCCTGACCGCCCTCGCCCTCGAGCCCGACTCCGCCGAACGGTGGCGGCCGTGGCGCACCTACGCCATGCACCACCTGTGGGCCACACTGTGAAGGAGAACACCATGACGATCACCTGCACCCCTCCCGGAGCACCGCTGTTTCGCACGACGATGATGTCGCCGATCGGAACGCTCACGGTCTTCGCCAACGATCACGCGATCGTCGCGATCTGTTGGGATACCGAGTCGCCCGACAGCGAGCCCGACGCCCGCAATCCGGTCGACCGGAAGCTCGGGGGCGAGTTCGTCAACGTCACGGCGGGCACCGGCGAGTACCCGTTGCTCGACCGGGCTGTCGAGCAACTGCGCGAGTACTTCGACGGGCAGCGCACCGGATTCGACCTCCCGCTCGAACCCGATGGCACCGAGTTCCAGAAGCAGGCATGGGACGCGCTCGTGCAGATCCCGTTCGGCGAGACGATCAGCTACGGCGCGCAGGCCACGATGCTCGGCGACAAGAACAAGTCGCGAGCGGTCGGCGCGGCGAATGGCAAGAATCCGATCCCGATCGTCGTTCCGTGCCACCGTGTGGTCGGCAGCAACGGGCACCTGACCGGATTCGCAGGTGGCCTGAACGTCAAGGCGTGGCTGCTCGACCACGAGTTCCGGATTCGCTCGGCCGGCTGACGAAGTCTGTATCGACCGTCGTCGACCGGCCAGTCAGAGGCGCCTGAGCGCCTCGCGCCGTGTGAGCCCACTCAGCCGGTCGCCTCGATCGGTGACAAAGGCCCGAACGGCGTCGGGATCGTGGCGCGCGTACTGGCGCAACGCCCAGCCGCAGGCCTTGCGCATGAAGAAGTCTTCGTCTCCGCATCGTCGATCGACGGCGCTGAACAAGCGCTCGGCATCGGTGTCGCCCGCGAACGTGAGTTGATGTAGTACCGATGCCCTCGCGATCCAGAGATCGCTGTCGTCGACCCATGCATCCATGACGTCGACGAGCTCAGGAAAGCGCGCGACCAGTGGGCCGACGACGTTGGCCGCGATTGCATCGACGGTGTCCCACCACGACCTTTCGCGGATCAGCGACTCGATGCGCGGCAGCGACTGGGGGAGCAGGGTGGTATGCCACCGCCGGAGCAGATCGATGGCCGCGTACTGGAATTCGCGCTCGGGCTGGGCCCAGCAGATGTCGGCCGCATCCAGTAGCTGATCGGATGTGGCGGTGCGACCGGCGGCGATGAATGGACGCGATACCCGCTTGCGCTCGGCGGCCGGAACGCCCAGGAACTCTGCGCGGTGCTTCATGTACGCCGCCATCACGGCGGCACGATCCGATTGTGCGACGCACTCGAGCTGACGGCGCAACTCGGGGATCAGGTCGGCGGGCGTGGCCATCTCGGTCGTGGAGATCGCCCGCGTGCCGAAACGTCAGCGGTGACGCGCCTTGGCCGCCTGCTCGCGACGCATGCGGGCGTCGTCTTGCTTCTTCTTCTTCTGTTCCTGGCGCTTGGCCTTGACAGCGGCGCGTTCCTCGTCGCTCACCTGTGGGCCTTTCACGATCGGGCTGAACGGCTTCGGCTCGGCGGGCGGCAGCTTGATCACGTCGTCGTGCTTCAACAGGTCGCGAATGATCGCGGACGCCGGCGCTTCCCCGGCGACCGTCGACGTCAGCATCAGCTGGGTGATGGCCAGCCCGTGCTTTTCGACGAGGCCGGGAACGACCTCGCGCAACTGGTCGCTGCTGGGGTGATCGGCGTCATCTCCGAGCGCTTCGATGCAGTCGGCGAGGCATGCGTCGGTCAGCACGAGCGCCATGGTTTCCATGGTGCCGTCGAGGCGGCCCTTCACGATCGCCGATCGGATGCCTTCCACGCTGGCTTCGCTGCCGACGAGTTGGTCGATCGCTTCCCGATGCTCCTCACCGAGCGCGGCGAGCGCAGTGGAGAGATCGTCGTCGGTCGCATTCGCGAACGCGCGGTCGAGGAGGCCGAGGGCCTGGAGGCGGGACTTCACCTGATTCACGTCGTTCGACGCTACCGCCCGGCCGCAAGTGGTCCTCCGCGGTGCCACCGATCGTGTCGTGATCGTGTCGAGCCATGGGGCGACGAAATCGGTGGATCAAGTCGCTCGGGGAGGACCGGTCGTGCCGCGCACGACGAGATGTACGGGATCTTCCAGCCGCGTCGGCGCCGGACGGTCGATCGACAGGCCGTCGAGCAACATGCGTGCCGCTCGTGCCCCATGATCCTCGACGTCCTGGTGAATCGTGGTGAGATCCACCATGACCGACAACTCGTGGTCGTCGACTCCGACGATCGACAGGTCACGCGGGACGTCGATCCTGCGCTCGCGTGCCAGTTGGATGGCCCCGAACGCCATCTCATCGGACATGGCGAAGATGGCGGTCGGCGGGTCGTCGAGGGCGAGCAGCTCGTTGACGGCCTCGTAGCCACCCGCGACCGAGAAGTTGCCGACGACTTCGAGAGCGGGGTCGACGGCGAGGCCGGCGTCGCGGTGAGCGATCCCGTACCCCTCGAGGCGGCGGAGGGGAACCGGGAACGTCAATGGATCCTCGGCGAGCCCGGTGAGCACGGCGATCCGCCGGTGACCGAGTTCGATCAAGTGGTCGGTCGCCAAGCGCCCGACCTCGACATCATCGATCCCCACCGACGGGAACACGGACGAACGCACACCGATCGTGACCACGTGCAGGTGACGGTCCGCGAGCCCGGTCAGTTCGTCCTCGCTGTATGACACATCGACGAACACGAGACCATCGATGCGGCGGTGGATGCCGTCGGTGTCGTGGATCAGCCGGGTCCGCTGCTCGGCGGAGCTGATGCCGAGTACGACCGTGTCGTAGCCGGCCTCGGTGCAGACGGCCTCGACGCCGGCGACGACGTTGGAGAAGTACCAACCGTTGAGCACGGGCACGGCGACACCGATCGCCTGCGATCGGCCGGTGGCCAAACGTGACGCTGCGGGGTCGGCTCGATACGACAGCTCTGCCGCGACACGTTGCACCCGTTCTCTGGTCGAGTTGGCGACATTCGGCAGGCCACGGATGGCGCGGCTGACCGTTGCCACCGACACGCCGGCGGCTGCGGCGACATCTTCGATCGTGGCGCGTCCCGGGCGCCGGATCGGTTGGGGTTGCAGACCGGTCACCCAGTTCATGAAAGCGGTTACATATGGTCCACGTCAAATGCTCCAGCCGGGCGTTGGTGCCGCGACCGGTACGATGCAGGTCGGATCTCGAAGCGATACGACCTCGGAGGTAGGCATGGATTCGGCACGAGCCCGGCTGGCGATTTCACTGGTCGACTTGACCAATCTGACCGACGACTGCGATACCGCTGCGGTTGCCCAGTTGTGCGACAGAGCACTCGCGGCCGGCACTGCTGCGGTGTGTGTCTGGCCCGATTTCGTGGCTCAGGCCAGCGCAGCGCTGGCCGGCTCGCAGGTTCGGGTGGCCACCGTGGTCGACTTCCCGACAGGTGACGAGCGTCCTCACGCCGTTGGTGTGGTGACCCAGCGGGCGCTCGACGACGGTGCCGACGAGATCGACGTCGTGCTGCCGTACGGGTCGTTCGCCACTGGCGACCTCGCTCGGGCAACCGAGATGTTGACGACCGTTCGGCGCACGACGCGAGATCGCGCGCTGATGAAGGTCATTCTCGAGACCGGACGGCTGGGCGACCTCGAGCTGATCGCTCAGGCGGCGCAGTTCGCCGTCGACCTCGGAGCCGATTTCATCAAGACGTCGACCGGCAAGACCGAGGTGTCGGCGACCCCGGCCGCCGTCGAGGTGATGTTGCGGGTGATCGCGGCCGCCGATCGTCCCGTCGGGCTCAAGCCGTCGGGCGGTATCAGCACCGCCGCTGATGCCGAGGCCTATCTGGCGCTCGCCGAATCGGTCATGGGTGAGGGGTGGCCGTGCCCGGCCACGTTCCGGTTCGGGGCCAGCGGTGTGCTCGGCGCCTTGCTGGTCGCCGCGGGCGATGGTGACGGTGGTGGGGCGCCGACGGGACAGACCTACTGATCTCGCCATCATGGCTCTCGGATGCGGCTCGCGCGCCGAGGTGCAGCCGACGGATCGGCTGAGATGACATCATGCCCCGATGGGCGTGCGCGAGTTGATCGATGTGGCCGGTGGGCCCGTCGAGTGCGAGTTCGTTCGCGGCGCCGACGACTCGCCTCCGCTGGTCTTCCTCCACGAGGGGCTCGGTTCGATCGATCTGTGGCGAGGCGTGCCCGCTGAGATCGCCGCGGCGACAGGCTGGCCGACGGTGCTCACCTACGCCCGCCACGGTCACGGTGCCAGCGGCCCGGCGCATCTGCCGCGCCCGGTGTCATATATGCACCACGAAGCCGACACGGTGTTGCCGGCGGTGCTCTCGGTGTTCGGAGTCGAGCGACCGGTGCTGATCGGCCACAGCGACGGGGCGTCGATCGCGTTGCTGTACGCGGGAGCGGGTAACGCTGCGGCAGGACTCGTCTGTATGGCACCACACGTGTTCGTCGAGCCAGAGTCGATCGCCGGGATCGAGCGGGCCCGAATCGCGTTCGAATCGAGCGACATGTCCGACCGGATGGGCCGCTATCACCAGGATCCGACGGCGACGTTTCGCGGTTGGAACGATGTCTGGCTGAGCGACGAGTTCCGCTCGTGGAACATCGAGGGTCGGCTCGGGGGCGTCACCGCGCCGGTGCTGGCGATCCAGGGCCGCGCCGACCAGTACGGCACGCTGGCACAGCTCGACGCCATCGAAGCGGGGGTGTCCGGATCGTTCGAGCGCCTGGTGCTCGACGACGTGGGACACTCACCTCATACCGAAGCGCGCGGCGAGGTGGTCGCAGCGCTCGTGGAGTTCATCGCTGGGCTGGCCTGACGACTGACTGCGTCGGTCCACGGCGAGCAGGACCGGCAGTGCTGAATCGACACAAAGTCGATTGACGGCCACCGGGTGCAGACCGATCGACCCTCCGTCGAATCGAGACCGATCGTCGGGAGCCGACGTCAGCTCTGGATCAGACCGGCGAAATGGCCGTCGGCAGCGAGCTCTGCCATGAACGCCTCGGTGTATGCGTCGTGCGGCCGCTCGCGCAGCATCGTGTCGAGCGCTTCGGCGTCGGGTCCGATCAGGATTCGCCAATCGCCGGCGCGTACACCGTCGAGGATGATCCGTGCCGCCTGTTCGGCGGTCGTCGGTGCGTTGTTCTCGAACATGTCGACCCGCAAGGCCATGAGGTTGCGGATGTCCTCGTCGGATGCACCCGACGTGTCGACACCCCGTCGCTGGAGCAGATTCCGGATCTCGAGCACCTGTTCGTCGGAGAGGTCCTTGGGGTTGCGCCCGAACTCGAGCATCGAATTGCGGGCGATCAGCGTGCCGATGTGCCCGGGCATCACGACCGATGCCGACAGGTGCGGGGCGTTGACGCGGAAATCGATCATCAGCGCCTCGGTGAACCCGCGTACCGCGAACTTGGCGGCGCTGTAGGCGGTGTGTGCGCCGGTCGGTCCGAGACAGGCCCACAGGCCGTTGACGCTGCTGGTGTTGACCACGTGGCCCCGTTCGGAGGCTTGCAGCATGGGTAGGAACGAACGCGTGCCGTTGAGCACTCCACCCCAACAGACGCCGAAGACCCGGTCCCACTCGGTCTGGTCGCCGACGACGAGGCTGCCCCCTCCGCCGATGCCTGCATTGTTGAACAGCAGATTGATCGAGGCCGTGCCGAACTCGGTCGCGACGTGCTCCGCGAACGCTGCCATCGCGGCGGGATCGGCGACGTCCGTCACGAAGGAGGTGAGTCGGGTGCCCTCCGGCGCGCCAGCTCGGGCGAGCTGGACCGTCTCGTCCATCGCCTCCTGGGACATGTCGCAGATCGCGACATGGCAACCTTGGGCTGCGAGCTGCCGGGTGAGTTCGCGACCCATCCCGGTGCCGCCACCGGTGACGACGGCCGTGAATCCGGTGAAGCTGGGGATCGGTTCGTTCATCTCACTGTTCCTTGAAGTACTTGGGGTCCGGGTACACCTCTTCGGTCGCTCCGCCCGCTTCCTTCCAGCCGTTGTAGCCGACGGTGAGATGGGCGACGTTGGTGTAGCCGAGTTGTTGCAGCGCGTCGGCAGCCAACGCCGAGCGATGGCCCCCGGCGCAGTGCAGCACGTAACGGGTCGAGAAGTCGAGACCTTTTCGGTAATAGATCGATTCGGGATCGAACCAGAACTCGAGCATGCCGCGGGGCATCGACTTGGCGCCGGGGATCGCTCCGAGGTTCCACCGTTCACGCACGTCGCGGATGTCGACGACCGTCACGTCACCGGCCGCGATCTCTGCCTGGAGTTGCTCGACGGAGAGTTCCTCGATCCGGGCCTTGGCCTCGATGACGAGGTCGTTCACGTTCTTGCGGTCGGCCATCAGCAGTGGGCGGTCGTGGTGTCGGTCATGGGCCCTCCAGAGTCGCGTCGAGTCGCCGAAGCGTCGCGTCAGCGACACGGTACCTGCGCACCGCCGACGGCGAAGAGGCGGAGTCGGTCGCTCAGCAGCTGAGCGACCGAACCAAGTCGCGGGCGTACGCCTGCAACTCCTCGACCGTTCCGAACATGGTGTACAAGCGCCATGCGTGGTCTGCGCAGACCCACCCGGTCTCGTGGAGCTCGGAGACCAGCTCCATACCGACGGTCGACCGGACCCGAACTCCGTCGACCTGCTCGAATGTCGTGACGCCGTCGGCCACGATCGGGACCATCGGGTCGTATGCGTCGGCGGGGCCGATGACCGCGAACGCGCTGAGTGCGATCGGGGTGTTGAACTGGATCGTCCCGATCGAAGAGTCGTACGGCGCCGGCTCGGCGACCGACACGTTGCGCGCCCCGACCGCGGTGAGCGCTTCGATACCGAACCGCTCGGATTCGAGGGTGACCGGTAGGTCCTCGAAACGCGGCACGAACGATTGCCACGATTTGGCCGTGATGCCGGTGCTGTAGTCGCGGGTCGCGATCACGATCGTGTCGCCGTCGGCGAGGGTCGCCGCCCAGACGAATCCGTCCTCGAGCCATTCACCGTCGGGTTGTTCGAGAAACAGCTGGAAGCGGATCTTCGTGTCGTACGCGTCGGAGGGCCTGTCGGTGGCCTGTAACACGACCGCGTGACGCACGTCGTTCCAGGCGACGAGCGCCAGCCGTTCGGCCCCGGTCGCCGTGTGTTGCACCATCTGCTCGGCGCAGGTGTACGCGAGGCGTGAGCCGTACTCCGCTGCGGTGTTGGTCCGGTCGCCGAACACCTCGGACTCGGCGCCCGGTTGCCAGGTTCCGCCGGCATCGAGCCTGGCCAGCGTGGCGACCGAATCGACGATCGTCTCCGCCTGTGAAGTGTCGCAGAGTTCAGGGGCCGTTGTTCCCGGCGCGACCGACGTGCCGTCAGGGTGCGGCGGACCGGTGGTTGTGGTGGTCGTTCCGGCGGTGACGATCGAGGTCGCGGTCGTGGTCGGGCCGGTGGTCGTCCCGGTGCTCGGCGGCGCCGGTGTGGTCGGCACGGCGGTGCCATCGGGGCTGCACGACGCCCCGACCAGGGCCACCAATACGGCGATCGACGCAGTGATGCGCTTCACGATTCGACTCTCCGCAACGGGCGCAGGCGCTGCAAGGGCACAAGGTCATCGCCTCGTGACACGCGCAGCAGATCGGTGCCGGCCACGAGCCGCTGGACCCGGCCGGCGCAGCGCCCTCGGCAGGATTCGAACCTGCGCACATGGCTTCGGAGGCCAATGCTCTATCCCCTGAGCTACGAGGGCGGGGGCTGCTCGAAGTGATCAGAGCGGCATGGCGAATCTAGCGGGCGACCCGAACGCTCACACCGGGTCGGTGGCGTTCGACAACAAGGACGTGCAACGTTCGTGGTGATCGGGCGCCGATCGGGCCACAATGGCGGACGTGGCCAACCCCTTGTCGATCGTCTCCGACCTGCTCGCCCCGGTGTTCGCTGACATCGCCGGGCGCCCCGACGCCGATCCGGTGGTTCGGCCCAGCGACCGCGCCGACGCCCAGGTCAACGGCGCGCTGCCGCTCGCGAAGCAGATGGGCACGAACCCGCGTGAGGTCGCGCAGCGCGTCGTCGACTCCGGTGTGCTCGCCGACGTGTGCAGCGAGGTCGAGATCGCCGGCCCAGGGTTCATCAACCTCACGTTCACCGACACGTTCCTCGCAGCCCAACTCCAATCGGTCGCGCTGGATGATCGGCTCGGATGCCCCCCGGCATCGACGCCCCGCACGGTCGTCGTCGACTACTCGGCCCCGAATGTCGCGAAGGAGATGCACGTCGGTCATCTTCGCTCGACGGTGATCGGCGACGCGTTGGTGCGGTTGCACGAGTTCGCCGGGCACCGAGTGATCCGCGAGAACCACATCGGTGACTGGGGCCGGCCGTTCGGGATGCTGATCGAGCATCTGCTCGACCTCGGCGAAGACGTCGCGGCCGAGGGCCTCGGGCAGGGCGATCTCGACGGCTTCTACAAGGCGGCGAACGCCAAGTTCAACGAGTCGACCGAGTTCCAAGAGCGTGCCCGCGACCGCGTCGTGCTACTCCAGGCCCGTGACCCCGAGACCATCGAGATCTGGCAGCGTCTCGTCGACATGTCGAACACCTACTTCCAGGGTGTGTACTCGCGGCTCGGTGTGCTGCTCACCGATGACGACCTGGCTGGTGAGAGCGGGTACCAGCCGTTGATGGAAGGTGCATACGAACGCCTCGGCAAGGCAGGGCTGCTCGAGGAGAACGACGGCGCTCAGGTGGTGTTCGCGCCGGGATTCACAAATCGCGACAACGAACCGTTGCCATTGATCGTGCGTTCGAGCGCAGGCGCGTTCATGTACGCGACCAGTGATCTGGCGTGCGTGCTCGACCGGATCGAACGGCTGCATGCCGACTTGTTGCTCTACGTCATCGGCGCCCCCCAGGCGCAGCATCTCCAAATGGTGTTCACGGTCGCCGAGATGGCCGGCTGGCTGCGCCCGCCGGCCGAAGCGGTCCACATCGCATTCGGCAGCGTGCTCGGCGACGACCGCAAGATGCTCCGCAGTCGCTCCGGTGACTCCGTGAAGCTCAGTGACCTGCTCGACGAGGCGGTCGAGCGCGCGGCGGCAGCGGTGGCCGAGAAGAACCCCGAGCTCGATGCCGACACCAGGGCCGAGGTGGCGCGGACGATCGGGATCGGTGCAGTGAAGTACGCCGACCTGTCGAACGATCGCATCAAGGACTACGTGTTCGACTGGGATCGCATGCTGGCGTTCGAGGGGAACACGGCGCCTTACCTGCAATACGCCCATGCGCGAATCTGCTCGATCTTCCGTCGAGCCGGGGCCGATCGGATCGACCTCCACGGTCTTGCCATCGTGCTCGGTCAGCCCCAAGAGCGTGAGCTCGCCAAGCGGTTGCTCGCCTACCCCACCGTCGTCGCCGAGACGCTCGCCGCGTACGCACCTCACAAACTGTGCACCTATCTGTTCGAGCTCGCCCAGGACTTCTCGACGTTCTACGAGCACTGCCAAGTGATGCAGGCCGACGAGCCGGTGAGGTCCAGCAGACTGGCGCTGTGTGACGTCACCGCCCGCACACTCGAGCAGGGTCTCGGATTGCTCGGCATCGATGCACCGGAGGCGATGTGACCGCACTGCCCCGGCGACTGCTGCCCGACACGGCCGATGTCGGCAGCGACGGTTGGCTCACGATCGGCGGGTGCTCGATCCGCGATCTCGCAGCCGAGTTCGGGACGCCGCTGTTCGTCTATGACGAGCAACACATCCGCAACCGATGTCGTGAGGCTGTCGCCGCGTTCGGACCACAGCAGGCCGTGTACGCCTCCAAGGCCTTCCTGTGCAAGGCGATGGCTCGGATCGCCTACGAGGAGGAGATGCGCCTCGATGTCGCTACAGGCGGTGAACTGCATACGGTGCTGGCCGCCGGTGTGCCCGCCGCCTCGTGCGTGCTGCACGGCAACAACAAGAGCGTCGCCGAACTGACCACGGCGATCACCGAACGGGTGCGTCACATCGTCGTCGACTCGTTCGACGAGCTCGATCGTCTCGATGCGCTCCACGAGATCGGCGTCGGTCCGACGCCCGACATCCTGCTGCGCATCACACCAGGTGTGCACGCTCATACTCATGAGTTCATCGCCACCGGTCAGGACGATTCCAAGTTCGGGTTCAATCTGGGCAATGGCGACGCGATGCGGGCGGTCGAGCGCGCACAGGCTTCCCCCAGCGTCAACCTGGTCGGACTGCACTGTCACATCGGCTCGAACGTGTTTGCCGCGGCCAGCTTCGGCAAGGCGGTCGAGGTGATGGCGGGCTTCGCTCGGCCGCTCGGACTTCCCGAACTCGTACTCGGTGGTGGGCTCGGGGTCGCCTACGTCGAGACCGAGGAGGCACCGACGCTCACGCAATGGGGCCATGTGCTCAGGGATGCATGTGAGTCGCTCGGCGTCACCGCCAGGGTCAGTGTCGAGCCGGGCCGCTCGATCGTGGCGTCGGCCGCGCTGACGGTCTACACGCTCGGCACGATCAAGCAGATCCCCGGGGTTCGCACCTACTTCTCGGTCGATGGCGGCATGAGCGACAACCCGCGTCCGGTCCTGTACGGGTCGGGCTACGAATCGTTCCTGCCGCGCGCTCCGTTCGCCGATCGCACGCAGCACGGCCGTCTCGTGGGCAAGCACTGTGAGAGTGGTGACGTGCTGTTGTTCGACGCCAAGCTGCCCGGCGACGCGAGAGTGGGGGATGTGTTGGCGACGCCGGTGACCGGTGCGTACGGTCGCTCGATGGGTTCGAACTACAACGCGATCACCCGACCGCCGGTCGTGTTCGCCCGCGACGGCGATGCGCGGCTCGTGATCCGCCGAGAGACGTTCGACGATCTACTCGCGACCGACGTGGGCTGACTCGCGTCATAACCCGCACCGGTCACGACATCGGAGCCGACCACCCCGTCGAGCCCGTACGGGCCCGCGTCAGTCATCACCGTTGATCCAGGTGGTTCGTCCATCTCGTAGGCCGCGAACGGCTCGGCTCACGTGGTGCGTTCGGCGAGGTAGGCGCGGGCAGCCTCGCGGGATTCGGGATCGCGCAGTGCCGCAGCGAGCGTGTCGGCGTCGTTCGCGTTGCGTTCGATACCCGCGATCTCGTTCATGATCGCGTTCACCTGGGTCTTCGTGGCCCGCAGCGAGAAGCGGGGTTTCGATGCCAGTTCCGCGGCGAGCGCGTCAGCCGACGCAACCAGATCGGCAGCGGGTACGACCCGATTGAGGAATCGCAGGCCGAGTGCTTCGTCGGCGCCGAACGGACGGCACGTCAACACCAGTTCCTTGGTGACAGCGGGTCCGAGCTCGCGGACGAGCCTGGGAATTCCTCCCCACGCCAAGGGGATTCCGAGGTCGACCTCGGGGATCGAGAACCGCACGTCGTCCGAGGCGATTCGTAGATCGCAGGCCGCGGCGAGCAGCAGCCCGCCGCCCACACAGTGACCGTGTACCGCCCCCACCGTCACCGGCCGGGTATCGGTGAGGGCCTCTGTGGCGAGGCGTCCCAGATCGGCGGACGTGGATGGCGACGACAGGTCGTCCATGGTGGTGAAGTCGTTCAGGTCGAAGCCGGCCGAGAAGGCTCGACCTGCCCCGCGCACGACGACAGCCTTGATCGCCACCGTCTCGTTCATCCATCGGCATGCGATCGGGATCTCGCGGAGCATGTCGAGCGACAGGGCATTGAGGCGTTCAGGCCGGTTCAGCAGCAAGGTCGCCACCGGCTCGTCGGCACGGTGCAGCACGCGGAGGGTGGTCAGTCGGGGCTTGCGCATACTGTCAGCCAAGCACGCCGGTGTCGTCGGGCAGGAAGCGGAACGCAGCCGACCGCGCCGCGCGACCGCGCTCGCTGCCGGTTGTGATCCCCGCACCGTGTCGCGTCCACCGCGAATGATGTCCGGTGGCCGCCGTGCTCCGCCGACCGGGGGAGCGGATCGTGGCCCGTCGGGCCCGCAATCCACGTGGGCAATGGCGCCTGCATCACCTAGCCTGCGGGCCGTGGCCAACGACATGAATTCGCGAACCATACGAGTCGGCCTGCTCGGCTGCGGAAACGTGGGTGGTGCCCTCGTCCCGCTGATCGCGCAGCAGGCAGACATGATCGAGGCTCGTACCGGACTGCGGCTCGAAGTCGTGCGGGTGGCGGTCCGCAACATGTCCCGCGACCGTGGGCTGACGTTCGAAGAAGGTGTGCTCACCAGGGACGCCCATTCGGTCGTCGCCGACCCAGAGATCGATCTGGTGGTCGAGGTGATCGGTGGTATCGAGCCTGCCCGCGAGCTCATCATGGCGGCGTTGGCCGCCGGCAAGCCCGTCGTGACGGGCAACAAGGAGCTGCTCGCGAATGTCGGCTCCGAACTGTTCGCTGCTGCCGACTCGTACGGGGTCGACCTGCTGTTCGAAGCTGCGGTCGCCGGTGGTATCCCACTGATCCGTCCCCTGCGCGAGAGTCTGCGCGGCGAGCCGATCTCGCGTGTGATGGGCATCCTCAACGGTACGACCAACTTCATCCTCACCAAGATGAGCGAGGAGGGCGCCGAGTACGGCGAAGCGCTCGCCGAGGCGCAGGAGCTCGGCTATGCCGAGCGCGATCCGACCGCCGATGTCGAGGGGTACGACGCGGGAGCGAAGGCGGCGATCATCGCGTCGATCGCCTTCGGAGCGCGCGTGGTCGCCGGTGACGTGTACCACGAGGGCATCAGCGGTATCACCGCCGCCGACATCGCGGTTGCCAAACGGCTCGGGTATGTCGTCAAGTTGCTCGGCATCGCCGAGCGCGACCAGGCATCGGGCGACGTCGCTGTTCGGGTACACCCGGCGATGGTGCCGGTGCATCATCCGTTGGCCAGCGTGCGTGAGAGCTACAACGCAGTCTTCGTCGAGGGCGACGCTGTCGGCCAGTTGATGTTCTACGGGCGCGGTGCGGGTGGCGCCCCAACTGCGTCGGCGGTGCTGGGCGATGTCATCGACGCAGCGGTCAACCTGTCCAAGGGCGCTCACGGCAGTCTCGGCACCTTCGGGAAGGCGGTCATCCGACCCATCGACGAGACGAGCGCCGAGTACCTCCTGAGTCTCGAGGTCGCCGACCAGCCGGGCGTGCTGCATGCTGTCACGGGGGCATTCGCTGCCAATGGGGTGAGCATTCGCGCAGCCGAGCAGGAGGGCATCGGCCCCGACGCCCGGCTCGTGTTCATCACCCACCTCGCCCGCGAGGCAGATGTGCAGGCAACGGTCAAGGCCCTTCGAGATCTCGACGTCGTTCGGCACATCGGGGGCTTCATCCGAGTGATCGGCTCCTGACGTGCGGTACGTATCGTCGCGTGGACTCGCCCCCGATCTGGGGTTCGCGGACGTGTTGTTGGCCGGTCTGGCCAACGACGGAGGCCTGTACATGCCGGCCACCTGGCCGGCCATGCCCGATCTCACCGGTCTCCACGACTACGCGGACATCGCTGCGGCCGTGATGTCACCCTTCGTGGGGGACGATCTCGGCGATGGCGCACTCGCCGATCTGTGTCGCGAGGCGTACGGCACGTTCCGGCATCCCGCAGTCGTCCCGCTCGTGCAGATCGACGAACGGCAGTGGCTGCTCGAGCTGTTCCACGGTCCCACGTTGGCGTTCAAGGACGTCGCACTGCAACTCGTCGGTCGGATGTTCGACCGCGTGCTCGACCAGCGAGGCCAACGGATCACGATCGTCGGAGCGACGAGCGGCGATACCGGTTCGGCCGCGATCGACGGTGTCAAGCAGTGCGGGAACATCGACATCGTGATCCTCTATCCGTCGGGTCGCACCAGTGACGTGCAGCGCCGCCAGATGACCACTGTCGACAGTCCCAATGTCCACACCGTGGCGGTCGACGGCAACTTCGACGACTGCCAAGATCTCGTCAAGGCGATGTTCGGGGATGCAGCCTTCCGTGACGAACTGCAGCTGTCGGCCGTCAACTCGATCAACTGGGCGCGGGTGATGGCCCAGATCGTCTATTACGTCACGGCGTCGCGGACGTTGGCCGAATCGCCGACGTTCTGCGTGCCGACGGGCAATTTCGGCAATGTGTTGTCGGGCTGGATCGCTCAGCGAATGGGCGCATCCATCCACGACTTCATCGTCGCGTCGAACTCCAACGACATCCTCACGCGCTTCATCAATGATGGTGACATGTCGACGCGCGATGTCATCCCGACGCTCAGCCCCAGCATGGACATCCAGGTGTCCTCCAACTTCGAACGGCTGCTGTTCGAGATGAACGGGCGCGATGGCGGCCTCACGGCCGAGCAGCTCGGGCGGTTCCGGGCGACCGGTCGTCTGACACTCGAGGCCGATCAGCGTGCCGAATTCATCGATGGCAACTTCCGTGCCGCCAGGTTCGACGACGACCGGACCCTCGCCGAGATTCGCCGGGTGCACGCCGAAACCGGTCTGCTGGTCGACCCTCACACGGCAACCGGCATCGGGGCGGCCCGTGAGCTGGCCGGTGACCAGCCGGTGATCACCTTGTCGACGGCCCACCCTGCCAAGTTCCCGGACGCGGTCGAACGCGCCACCGGAGTCCGACCGGGGTTGCCGCCACACCTGGCCGATCTGTTCGAACGTCCCGAGCGCACTCATTCGCTGCCGAACGACCTGGCCGAGGTGCAGCAGTTCGTCCGCTCGGTGTCGCGCGTGCGTGCCTGACGGCCTTCGTCCGGTCCGGGCCGGTGGCCCGGCCCGAGGTCGCCCGGCCGGCGATCCGCCGGCGCCGCGCACGTCCACCATAGGTTGTTCCGAAAACGACCGGTGGCACCGACTCGCACACATGTTCGCCATGCGTTGCACCGGGGGGTAGCGACTCGCTAGAGTATGAGCACCTGGGGTTTCCCGGGTCGCACTTGTTCGACCCGTCACCAACTCTGAGTCACCATCGCCCGTTCGGCTCGACGTTCGACGTCTCGCTGGGTGATGGCGAATCCGAGGGGTTCACCGATCTGGAAGCAACCGATCGGTGCATGTGCGTATCACCGTCGAGTTCGCGGCAATCACGGCGACCTGTCGTCGCGAGGCCGGGTCTCGCAACGCGCTCCACCCCCATCAGGGATAGCCCCGTCACCGGGAACGGCCCCACTTCGGGAACCACCCAATATCGCAAAGAAGGGTCATCGTGACCGCTCAAGCTCTCGAACAATCAGTCCTCGAATCGAAGGACAAGACACAACTGGTCCAAATCGCCGAGGCGCTCGGCGTGAAGGCCAACGCCCGCAGCAAGAAGGCCGACATCATCGAACAGATCCTCGCCAAGACGGGCGGATCGAACCAGGCTGCCGGCGCCGAGGCGCCGGCTCCTGCTGCGAGTGCGAAACCGGCGCGTTCGGTCGCGCCCTCGGCTGCCAAGGCCGAGGTCGTCGACGAGCCGGCCGCCGAACCGAAGGCCGACTGGGAGGTCGCACTCGAATCCGAGACGACCGCGAGCACCGAGTCGACGGCGCAGGTTGCCGGCGCCGATGCGGTGAAAGGCGACGACACGAAGTCCGACGGGGCGAAGCCCGACGAGGTCCGCCGGGATGACACCCGACAGCGCGACGCAGGTTCGGATTCCAGGCAGGCATCTGGAGAGAGTCGCCGCGAGGGCGGGAGCGACCGGGGCGATCGTCCCCAGCGCAACGACGGTGGACGCAACCAGAACAACCAGAATCGCAATCAGGGCGGCGGTCAGCAGGGTTCCGGAGACGACGGCGGCGGCAACAAGCGGCGTCGTCGCCGGCGCAAGGGCCGTGGTGGCCAAGACGGCCCTCAGGGCGAAGACCGCGAGCTGCTCGACACCGATGACGTCGGTGGTGGCGGGCCCGTCAGCAACGAGCCGGTCCAGATCGAGGGGTATCTCGACATCCGCGACGAGGGATACGGCTTCGTGCGGGTCAACAACTATCTCGCCAGCAAGAGCGACTCGTATGTGCCCGTGAAGCTGTCACGCCAGTACGGATTGCGCAAGGGCGACCATGTCGTCGGCATGTCGCGTCCTGCGGGCCGCAACGAGAAGAACCCGGCGATGCTCGAGATCCACAAGGTCAACGGGCGTCTGCCCGACGACGCGAAGAAGCGCCGTCGTTTCGAGGACCTCACCGCGCTCTTCCCCGATTCGCGCTTGAAGATGGAGGATCCGTCCGACCCGGCCAACATGACGGCGCGGATCATCGATCTCGTCTCGCCGATCGGCAAGGGGCAGCGCGGCATCATCGTGTCGCCACCGAAGGCAGGCAAGACCACGGTGATGAAGACGATCGCCGCGTCGATCGAGAAGAACAACCCCGAGTGCAAACTGATCGTGTTGCTCATCGACGAGCGGCCCGAAGAAGTCACCGACATGAAGCGGATGGTGAAGGGCGAGGTCATCGCGTCCACCTTCGATCGTCCCAGCGACGAGCACACCCAGATCGCCGAGATGACGATCGAAAAGGCCAAGCGGATGGTCGAGTACGGCGAGGACGTCGTCGTGATCCTCGACGGCATCACTCGCCTGAGCCGTGCGTACAACCTCGCCGCTCCGGCGAGTGGCCGCATCCTGTCGGGTGGTATCGACGCTGGTGCGCTCTACCCGCCCAAGAAGTTCTTCGGTGCCGCCCGAAACGTCGAAGAGGGTGGGTCGCTCACGATCTTGGCGACCGCGCTGGTCGAGACGAACAGCCGGATGGACGAGGCGGTGTTCGAAGAGTTCAAGGGCACCGGCAACATGGAGCTCCGTCTCGATCGCAAGCTCGCTGAGCGGCGCATCTACCCGGCGATCGACGTCGATGCCTCCAGCACGCGCCACGAAGAGCTGCTGTACGACCGCAAGCAACTGCAGATGGTGTGGAAGCTCCGCCGGGTGCTCTCGGGCCTGGCAGCCGACGGCAACGCCGCCCCGGGTCTCGAACTGCTCGTCGACCGTCTCAAGACGTTCCGCACCAATGACGAGTTCCTCACCGAGATCGCCAAGCAACCAGGCATGTAGTCGGACGTCCCGGATCGGGATCTGGCCCTGATGGAATCGCGGCGGACCCAGCTATCATGGGCCGTCCGATTCCCACAGTACGAGCGAGGAGTGCGCGAATCATGAAGACCGACATCCATCCTGCATATGCCGACGTCAGCGTGAAGTGCTCGTGTGGGAACACGTTCACCACCAAGTCGACCAAGCCCGGCGAACAGCTCCTCGAGCTGTGCAACGAGTGCCACCCGTTCTACACCGGCAAGCAAAAGCTGGTCGACTCCGGTGGCCGCGTCGAGCGCTTCAACAAGCGCTACGGCAGCCGTACCAAGAAGTGAACCCTCGCGGCTGAGGCCGCAGGCACGATTCACACGGAACCGCCCTTCGGGGCGGTTCCGTCGTTTTCGGCCACATCGCTCACCGGTGCCGCGATTCAGAGTTGCGTCAAAGTCGTCTCCCAGAGCTCAAGTCGGGTGGGGATGCCGACGATCCAACCTCTGACGTATCCCGGGGGTCGTATGCCGAGCCAATCTGATATCGAACACCTGCTTCGGCGCACCGAGTTCGTCGCCCGGCCCGAGCGCGTCGATTACCTGAGGGGCCTGGGCACGATCGAGGAGGTCGTCGACGACATCCTGGATGTGCCGGCCGATCCGGGTGCGGTCGTGTTCTCCGAGGCGGCGAACTGGCAGCGTGGTGAGGAACTGACACATTTCTGGTTCGACCGGATGGCCCACGATTCGCCGCGTCCGATCCAGGAGAAGATGGCGTTCTTCTGGCACGGCCACTTCTGTTCGGAGTTCGGCAAGGTCGGGTCGGCCGAGTTGATGCAGGAGCAGATCGACACGTTCCGTCTCGGCGCACTCGGCAACCTGCGCGCGCTGGCCACGGCGATGTCGACCCAGGTGGCGATGTTGCGATATCTCGACAACAACCAGAACAGGCGCTCGTCACCGAACCAGAACTTTGCCCGCGAACTGATGGAGCTGTTTCTGCTGGGCGTCGGCAATTACACCGAGGCCGACGTCGAGTCGGCGACGTCCGCATGGACCGGGCACACCGACCAGTGGGACACCGGGCAGTACGTGTGGCGGGCCGATTGGCACGACGGGGCCGCGAAGCAGTTCCTCGGGCAGACGATCAACACGGGTGCCGACCCCACCCTGCACGGCTTCGACACGATCGAGGTCATTCTGGGGAACGGTGTGGTTCCCGCTGGTGCCACCGTGGTGGCGAATCGGGGCCGCCCGACGCGGGAGGTCGCGGCGGAGTTCTTGTCGAGGAAGCTGTGGATCGAGTTCGCGGGTACCACCCCGCCTGCCGCCGTCGTGGCAGCGATGCGCGACGCGGCCGTGGCAGGGAACTTCGAGATCATGCCATGGCTTCGAAAGATGCTGACCAGTAGTGCCTTCTACGCGACCGGAGTCAAACAAGGTCTCGTGCGATCACCGGTCGAGTATGTCGTCGCCGCGTTGGTCGCCACCGGCATGCGGTCGGTCGAGGCGACGCCGCTCTGGCTGATGGAGGGCATGGGGCAACGCCCGTTGTTCCCGCCGAACGTGGCGGGTTGGAAGCACAACGGCTACTGGGTGAACGCGAGCGCGATGTCGAAGCGGACCGATACCGCCCGCACGTTCGCGTGGCGGGCGATGTCCGGGTACTGGGATGGCGACGGGCTCATCCATCTGGCCGGCGGCAACATCTCGCGCACCGATGTGCAAGACGCTTACGGCGATCTTCCGGTCGAACTGCTCGATCGATTGCTCGAGTTGATGCAGGTCGGCCTCGCAGCCTCGTCCCACCAGGCGCTCAGCACGCTGTCACAGCAGATGAGCCGCTGGGAACGAAGCGACCTCGTCTCCCTGATCCTGCTCGCCCCCGATCTGCACGTCGCCTGAGGACATCATGCTCGACCCCGACATCTCGACCGCTTCGGCACTCGCTCACCTGCACCGGCCAGAGACGGATGCCCACGCGCTGGATCGCCGGCGGTTCCTCCAACTCATCGGAATGGGCGTGGGCGCCGGGATGGTGTCCGGAGGCGCCGGCTCGCTGCTCGACTCGTTGGCATTCGGCCACGACCCCTCCGCCTGGGCTGCGGGTCCGGTCGGCCCGACGGACGGCATCCTCGTCGTGATCGGCATGTTCGGTGGCAACGACGGCCTCAACACGGTCGTTCCGTTCAACGACGGCAACTACTACACGATGCACGGGGGTATCGCTATCCCCGGCAACGAGACACTGTCGCTCGACGGCAGCGTCGGCCTCCATCCTGAGCTGACCGAGTTCAAGCGGATGTGGGATCTCGGTCAGCTCGCCATCGTCGACGGTGTCGGATACTCGAATCCCGATCTGTCGCATTTCAACTCGATGGCGTACTGGATGGCCGGCCGACCGAACTCGATACCGACCACCGGGTGGCTGGGGCGTTGGCTCGACGGCTACCTCAGCGGCTCGAAAGATCTGTACGCCGGCGCCGAGGTCGGCTACTCGGTTCCGCTGCATCTCGTCGGGCAGGCGGCGCGAGGGACCGTCGTGACCCCCAGCCGTCCCTCGTTCGGTGCGGGCACGAGCTCTCGTGAGCTCCAGCAGTACCAAGCGATCCGCAACATGCACACGAATGCCCAGGGCCCGTGGTTCGGAGCTGTGTCGGAAGCGTTCATCGACCAACTCGATCTGGCCAAGACGCTGGCGCCGGTGGTACCCGATGCAGCCCAGCTCCCCAGCTCCGCCATCTCCGCCCGGTTGGAGGTCACCGCCCGCCTGATCAATGCCAATCTCGGTTTCCGGGTGCTGACGGCCGGCTGGGGAGACTTCGACCACCACGCCGGCGAGCCCGTCCAGCACGGTCTACGGATGAGTGAGTTGAACGCTGCGGTCAGACGGTTCTTCGAGGTGCTCGATCCTGCCTGGTCGAGCCGCGTCACCGTGATGACGTTCTCGGAGTTCGGTCGTACCCCGTGGAGCAATGACGGGTCCGGTACCGATCACGGAACGTCAGCCCCCCATTTCGTGTTCGGGCAGAACGTCAAGGGGGGTCGCTACGGTCGCCGCCCGTCGTTGGCGGGGCTCGAGCGTTGGGATCGCATGGCGCACCACGTCGACTTCCGGTCGTACTACGCGTCGGTGATCGACGGATGGCTCGGCGGCGGAGCGAGTGAGGTGCTCGGTGGCAACTTCGAGAACCTGCGGCTGTTCCGAAGGGGTCCTGGGCTGCTCGCCGACGGCACCGTCGCACCGGGGCCGGCATCGGTGACGACACCTTCGTCTCTGGTGCCACTGGCACCGGCCCGGATCGCCGACACGCGCACGGGTCTGGGCGGGGTGCATCGCAAACTCCAGCCAGGTGAGCGACTGCGGGTGCGGGTCACCGGCAAGGGAGGGGTACCGGCGAGCGGGGTGACCGCCGTGGTGGCCAACGTGACTGCGGTCGACGCCACCTCGGCGATGTACTTCACGGTCTACCCGGGTTCCACCGCGCGACCCAAGACCTCGAACCTGAACGGCGGACCCGGCCGACCCGTCCCGAACCTGGTCGTGATGGCCGTCGGCGCCGACGGTTGCATCGACGTCTTCAACTCGCACGGCACGACCCATTGCCTGGTGGATGTGTTCGGCTACTTCACCGACCAGCAGGGCGATCGGTTCGTTCCGGTGGTGCCGTCCCGGTTGTTCGACACGCGTCGGGGACAGGGCATCCGGTCCGGCAAGGTGGTCGACAACGTGCCCATCGACGTGCAGGTGTCGGGCAAGGCCGGAGTTCCTGCCACCGGTGCAACCGCAGTAGTGCTGAATCTGACGGTCACCGAGCCCGAGTCGCCGGGCTATCTGCGTCTCACTCCGACCGGTCAGCCTGCCGGGGCGAAGACGTCGAACGTCAACTTCGGTCCGGGTGACACCGTGCCCAACCTCGTGATCTGCCGGATCGGCACGGGTGGTCGGATCACCTTGTCGGGAGTCGGGCAAGGTATGCACGCGATCGCTGACGTGTTCGGCTACTTCGGTGCCTCGGGGGATCTGCTTCGGGCGACGCCGCCGGTGCGCGTGCTCGACACCCGTATCGGCATGGGCGCCGACCGGGCCCCGCTGGGTCCTGGTCGAACGGTGCGCCTGACCGTCGCCGGGAACGGGTTCGTGCCTCCCGGCGCGACCGCGGTCGTCATGAACGTCGCCGCCACCAATGTGACGGCACCGTCGTATGTGTCGGTGTGGCCGGCCGGCGAGAAGGCGCCAGGCACCTCGAACCTGAACCTCGCTCCTGGGCAGACGATCGCCAATCTCGTCATCTGTCGTCTCGGAGCGGGCGGGGCGGTCGAGATGGCGAACCCGAAGGCGAAATGTGACGTGCTCGCTGACGTGCTCGGCTACTTCGTTGACTGAGTCCGTTCGGCGGGCCTCGTCGCCCAGAGCGAGTTGCCCATTGATCGCTGCCCGAGGCCGTTGCGACCGATGCCGATACCGTCGGGACGGTGAGCGAGACGGATGCCGATGCCAGAGACGAACGCCGTAGCCGACTGGTCGGTCTGAAGCTGCGGGCGCTCGTACGCGACCATCTCGACGACGACAGCGTTCCAGAATCGCTCGGCTTTTCACCCGGTGCTGCCCTGGTCCACCGCGATCAGGCGTGGGTGTTGCTCGACGAGCGACCGGACGCCCGGCTCGGAGCAGCGCTCGTGTGGGCCACTCGGGCGGGTGCCCGGTCTCTGCATCTGATCGCCGAGGCGGGCACGGGCACGCTCGCTCGTCGGGGTGCCGAGTTCTCGTTGCCGATCGAGGTCTGGGGCGTCGATGGCCGCCGGTTGGTGTCGGCGGGGCCGGCGCCACTCCCCGCGTCGTCGCCTCCTTCGGCGGCGCATGAAGCGTTCCGGGAGCTGATCGTCGAGGGAGGGGCGGTTCCGGTCGTCGAGCACGGCGTGCTGTGCGGTGAAGTGCGCGGATTGGAGGTGTGCCGGGTCGTCGACGATCCACACGATCACACGGCGCGCCTCGAGGTGGGTGTCGGCAACCATGACCGCGAGGCATTCCAGATGCTGCACGGCGATGTACCGGCGGTCGAATCGCTGGCGCGGATCGTTGCCGCCGTCGCACAGCATCGCGAGGTCGGGGCGCGCCCACACCCACTCAACCGGCTGGGTGCCGAGCGGTTCATCCGGTGGCGTCTCGAGCAGGACCCCGAGCTCGTCGGCGCTGTCGAGATCCGTCCGGCTGAACCACCGCTGCCGCGTCCGAACCTGAAGGATCCGATTCCGTGCGTGGCTTCGGGCCGTGACGGTGACGGCGGGTCGGTGGTGGTCGTGTGCTCGTCCGGTGTCGATCTCGAGCTGATCCCGTTCGCGTCCGATGCCCGGCTGGCCGCCGAGGCGGCCCGACCGGGCATCGTGGGGGAGGTGCGGGTCGTGGTGGCCATGCCATCACGAGACCGACTTGCTGTCACCGGCGAGGTCGCTGCGCTGTTGCGCCGACCCGTCGAGTTCGTGCCGGTCGACTGACCCTCCGGCCCATCACCTTCGATGGTCCGGAGGCCTCGCCGATCGGAATGTCGTGGCGTCAGCCCTCGGCCGGTTGGCCGTCGGGGAACTCCTCGGCCGCCGCTTCGATGGCCGGTTGGGCCGGGGCCGTGTCGATCTCGATACGACGGGCTTCGGGCTCGTCATAGGTGCCGATCCGCACCGTGAGACGACCGTCGATGTGGTTGGCGCGGATCTTGTCGGGATCGAGACGCCCACCGAGTTGCAGGCTGCGCTGCCACTCCATCGTGTCGGTCGCCGCGCTGAGCATCAGGGACGTGCCGGTGACCTCGACGTTCACGGCCTCGGCGGGGACGCCCGGCAGGTCGATCGTGAGCACGTACTCGTCGTCGTTCCATGAGCCGTCGACGGTGGGGCCGACGGGGCGGCGAGAGTCGAAGAACGAGCTGGTGAGCTGCTCGAACGCCCGGTCGAAGCTGCGGTCGAGGGTGGCGGTGGGGTAGCGGTGTCGGACGATCATGAGCGTTGCTCCTATCTGGTCTGGTTGGTCTGGTGGATGAGATGTCGGAAAGATCAGTGTGCAGAACATAGAAGGTGCACGTCGTAATGATACATGAAAGCTGAGTCGAAACAACTCAGGATTTGACCTGGTCGAATGACGGTAGCCTCCAGATGCCATGCTCGATCCCGGTGTGAACGCTCGCCTCACCTCGGCATCCGAGGAATTCCGCGAGTTGGAGGCGCGCCTCGCCGACGCCGGCACGATCGCTGATCCCGACCAGCTCCGCACCGTCTCGCAGCGGTACCGCGAACTCGAGCCGACAGTCAGGGCGTACGCGGCGTACGAGGCTCGCCTGGGGGACCTCGACGCGGCGCGCGAGCTCATCGAGGGCGCCGACGCAGACGGCCGCCTGCTGGCCCAGTCCGAGATCGATGACGCGCTCACCGACATCGCTCGGCTCGAAAACGAACTGCGCGAGCTGTTGTTGCCGAACGACCCGCATGCGGGGCGCGCGGTCATCATCGAGATCCGGGGCGCCGAAGGCGGCGAGGAAGCGAACCTGTTCGCCCGCGATCTGCACGACATGTATGTCGCATTCGCGACACGGCACAGGTGGAAGGTCGAGACGTTGTCGCACGACCCGAGCGATCTGGGCGGCATCAACCACATCACGTTCGTCGTGCGCGGCGGCGACGCCTGGCAGCGGCTCAAGTTCGAGGGCGGCCCTCATCGGGTACAACGCGTTCCGGTCACCGAGAGCCAGGGGCGGGTACACACGTCGTCGGCCACGGTGGCAGTGCTGCCCGAAGCCGACGAGGTCGACGTCACGATCGACGACCGAGACCTCGTCGTCGACGTCTACCGAGCCTCGGGGGCCGGCGGGCAGCATGTCAACACCACCGATTCGGCGGTGCGCGTCACCCACGTGCCGACGGGCGTGGTCGTCACGATGCAGGACGAGCGCAGCCAGCTCCAGAACCGCACACGGGCGATGCAGGTGCTGCGCGCCCGCCTGTACGAGTTGGCCGAGCGCGAGCGCGACGCAGAAATGTCCGCCGAACGACGCTCGCAGGTCGGAGGGGGTGGGCGCAGCGAGAAGATCCGCACGTACAACTACAAGGACAACCGGGTCACCGATCACCGCATCGGCTTCACGGTGTATCGACTCGCCGACGTGCTCGCGGGCGACCTCGACCTGGTCGTCGACGCCCTGCTCCAGGACGAGCGGACGCGCCAACTGGCTGATATCGAGAGCTGATGGGCGATCTCACGCTTCGTGCGTTGTGGGCGCAGACCACCGAGGTGCTCTCGGCGCGACACGAGGCGCGCTGGCTCTGCGAGGTCGCGACGGCCCTCGACGGCGCGGCGTTCGATGCGGCGCTCGACGAACCGGTGACCGACCGGATGGTGAATCATCTCGACTCGATGGTCGCCCGGTACCGCGCCGGCGAGCCGCTCCAGTACGTGCTCGGTCGTTGGTCCTTCCGACGACTCGATCTGGCAGTCGACCGACGGGTGCTGATTCCTCGGCCGGAAACCGAGCTGGTCGCGGAGATCGCGATCGAGCTCGCGATGCTGTTCGACCCGCGACGGATTGCCGATCTCGGCACCGGTTCGGGTGCGATCGGGTTGTCGCTGGCCGTCGAGCTCCCGATCGAGGGCACCACCGTCTGGATCACCGACGCGAGTGCCGATGCTCTCGCGCTCGCGAGGGCGAACCTGGCAGGCGTCGGTCGGGCCGCTCACAACGTGACCGCCGCCGAGGGTGATTGGTTCGGGGCCCTGCCCACGAACGAGCGCTTCGACGTGATCGTGAGCAACCCGCCGTATGTCGCAGATCAGGCGGTCGAGTTGGCGTCCTCGGTGCGCGACTGGGAGCCCGCCGATGCGCTGTTCGCCGGGCCAGACGGCCTCGACGATCTCCGTCGCCTTGTCGCCGGAGCCCCGGCACATCTCTCGGCGGGCGGTTGGCTCGTGCTCGAGATAGGTGCCGATCAGGGCGACGCCGTGCGTTCGCTCATGGAGCGGACGGGCTACGACCGGGTCGAGGTGAGACCCGATCTCGCCGGGCACGACCGCATCGCCGTGGGTCGGTTCGCAGGCGTTTGATCGCTGCCGTCGGCGCGATGTTCAGTACAGCGACCCGCCGGGAGCATCGCTGCTGCCCGAGCCGCTGCGGGCTGCTGCCAACTCGCTGGCGTACCCGGCCCGGAGCGCCAGCGCGTCGCTGGTGACGGTGATCATGCGGAAGCCCTGCTCGCGACGCAACGGGGTGAGCGTGCCGGTCGAGTGGATGCCGGGCACGACACCGTGGCGGTGGCAGCCGTCGATGATGGTGGACAGAGCGTCATCGAACAACGGGTTGCCCTCGTTGCCGCTGGGGCCGAGGCCGAGGCTGATCGCCAGGTCGGCCGGCCCGACATAGATCGCATCGATCCCTGGCACGCTGAGGATCTCGTCGAGATTGCTGATCGCCTCGGCGGTCTCGATCATGGGGATGACGGCGATGTTGGCACCCGCCCACTCGCGATTGTCGGTGTGCCGCATCCCGGCCATCACCGGCCCCCAACTGCGCGAACCCTCGGGCGCATAGCGGGCCGAGCGCACGACCGCTTCGGCCTGCTCTCTGGTGTTGACCATCGGCACGATCACCCCGTGTGCCCCGGCATCGAGCGACTTGCCGATGATGCCGGGCTCGTTCCACGGGACGCGCACGATCGGCGTGCCGCCGGCGAGTTCGATCGCCTGGATCATCGACGCCGATGCCTGGTAATCGATCACCCCGTGTTGGGTGTCGATGCAGACATAGTCGACGGGCTGACGGGCGGCGATCTCGGCCGCCACGAAGCCCGGCACCGACAGCCAGAACCCCAGTGTCTCGTTGCCCGCTGCCCACCTGTCACGCAAACTCGTCATACCCGGAGTCTTCCACGCAAGGGGGGTGTCTCAGGTGGCCGGCGGTGCGACGATGCTGGCCGGTCGGCCGTCGATCACCGCGAGGGCGTTCTCGATCGAGTGCTCGTACAGGCGCCGTCGGCCGGCGACGCTGGCCGACGCGATGTGGGGGGTGACCACGACGTTCGAGCGGGCGAGCAGCGGGTGGCCCGCCGGCAGCGGCTCGGGATCGGTGACGTCGAGACCGGCACCGGCGAGATGGCCCCGGTCGATCGCATCGAGGAGTGCAGCGTGATCGACGAGCACGCCGCGCGCGCAGTTGACCAGATACGAACCGGGCCTCATGGCCGCCAGCGTGTCGGCATTGATCATGCCGGTCGTCGTGGGCAGCGCAGGGGCGTGGAGCGACACGATGTCGGAGCCGGCCAGCAGGTGATCGAGGTCGACCAGTTCGACGTCGGGAACGGGCGAAGTGTCCACTCCGGGGTCGTGGGCGATCACCCGCATTCCCAGTGCTTGGGCGGCGAGCGCAACACGCGATGCGATGCGGCCGATTCCGACGAGACCGAGCGTCCGGCCATCCAATTCGAGGGATCGACCGACCGGTTCGCCTCGCAGACCTTGTCGTGCACGTTCGATCTGGTGCGGCAGGTGTTTGGTGACCGCGAACAGCAACGCCATCGTGTGTTCGGCGGTCGACACCATGGGGGCGGTCGGCGTGTTGCACACGGTCACACCTGCAGCGGCGGCATCGGCGACCTCGACGTTGTCGTAGCCCACGCCGACCCGCGAGATCACCCTGAGGTTCGGGGCCTGGGCGAACGCCGCCGTGTTCCAAGGTCGCGTCGCCCCAGCGATGACGGCAACGGCACGATCGAGCCCGTCGTCGGTCCCCGAGCCGCACACGATCGCACGACCGTCGACGAGGTCCCGGTACAGATCGGGAAACGGATGGTCGACGAACAGCAGTGGCAGGTCGCTCATACGGCGAACGTAGCCTGCGTTGCCCGAGCGGCCGGTGCCGACGATCCGGTAGCGTCCAACGTGCATGACCGACGAGCAGCTGGACAAGTACCGATCGAGCATCGACAACATCGATGCCGCCCTCGTGCATCTCCTCGCCGAGCGGTTCAAGGTCACGCAGGATGTCGGCCGCTACAAGGCGGCGGCCGGGTTGCCCGCTGCCGACCCCGAACGGGAGGACCGACAGGTCGCCCGATTGCGGGCGTTGGCGGAGGAGTCCGGGCTCGATCCGGTGTTCTCCGAAAAGTTTCTCCGGTTCATCGTCGCCGAGGTCATTCACCATCATCAGCGCATCGCCGAGCAGGAACCGCCCGAGTCCAGCGGCTCGCCGACCCGCTGATTCCGGCGATTGAATCGATGGCGTCATGAGTGAACGGTTCGACATCGCGGTGATCGGTGGCGGTCCGGCAGGCGCGGCCACGGCGATCCGTGCGGCACGTGCCGGAGCGCGGGTCGTGGTGGTCGAGAAAGGCTCACACGGCCGCGACAAGATCTGTGGCGACGGCCTGACGCCCCGAGCGGTTCAGGCTCTCAACGAACTCGAGATCCCGCTCGACGATGCTCATCGCGTCGACGGCCTGCGGATGATCGCCGGCAAGCGCGAGCGCGAACTGCCCTGGTCGAACGGTGACCGTTTCCCCGCCCACGGCGCCGTGTGGCCGCGTCGGCGACTCGACGCAGCCTTGATCGATGCGGCCGCCGAGGCGGGCGCCGACGTGCGGTTCGGAGTCGAGGGCGAGCCGGCGTTCGCCGTCGACGGAAGCGTGTCGGGCATTCGCGTCGGTGCCGACACGATCGACGCCGGGCTCGTCGTCGCAGCGACGGGAGCGCCTGGCAAGGTCGCGCGCATGCTCGGCGCCGAGCGGGACCCGAACGAGCCGTACGGCCTCGCTATCCGTTCCTACGTCGAGAGCCCCCGCCACGACGACGCCCTGATCGAGGCCTGCCTCACCGTCAAGGACGAATACGGCACCTGGGTGCCCGGCTACGGCTGGATGTTCCCGTGCGGCGACGGCACCGTCAACATCGGGGTCGGCGCGTTGTCCACGATGAAGGGGTTCAAGTCGCTGAATCTCAACCGTCTACTCGACTCGTACCGAGCCCTCGTCAAGGACTCCTGGGGCATCGGCGACAACCTCGAGCGGCCTCGCGCCTGGCGCCTACCGATGAGCGCGGTCAAACGGCACGGCCCTGGCTGGGTCGCGATCGGTGACGCGGCCGGCCTCGTGAATCCGATGAACGGCGAGGGCATCGACTACGGCCTCGAGTCGGGCATGCTCGCGGCCGACCTGTTCCTGAAGGATCCGATCTCGGCGCCGGCCGAATACGACCGCTTGATCGGGGAACGATTCGACGACTTCCTCCAGACCGGGCGTCGGTTCGCGTTCTTGATCGGTCATCCGCGTCTCATGCGCGCCGGCCTGCGCTTCGCCGTCGGCACCGACGCGATCGCCAAGATCACGTTGCAGGTGATGGGCAATCTCGTCGACGCCGACACGCCGGGGGCCGCGGGCCGCACGATGCGCGTCGCCGGCAAGACACTCGGTATCGCCGATCCGCTGTTGCGCAAGACACGCGCCAAGGGTTGACCGTCGCGTCAGTTCGTCGCCGGCGGTCCCGCTTCGCCGAACCGGTGACGTGGTCGTTCGCTGGTCTACGTTCGGACCCATGGAATCTGCCGGGATCTCGTTCGGCGTCGACATCGGCGGGACCGGCATGAAGGCTGCACCCGTCGATCTCGCAACTGGTGCACTCGCCGGAGACCGCCTCCGCATCGACACCCCGCGCGATTCGACGCCCGAGCGTCTCGCCGGTGTCGTGGCGGATCTCGTGCGTCGGCATCGGTGGGCGGGCCCGATCGGGGTATGCATGCCGACCGTGGTGACGCACGGGATGGTCCGAACCGCGGCGAACATCGACGAATCGTGGATCGGTGTCGACGCCGAACAGATCTTCCGCGAGACGATCGGCGCGCCGGTCAACGTGCTGAACGACGCCGACGCGGCCGGACTCGCCGAGATGACCTGGGGTGCCGGCAGGGGGCGCGATGGCATCGTGATCTGCCTGACGTTCGGTACCGGCATCGGGTCGGGCATGTTCGTCGACGGTGTACTGGTGCCAAACACCGAACTCGGGCACCTCGAGCTCGACGGCTACGACGCCGAGAAGCGTGCGGCGGCGAGCGTGCGCCGGCGCGACGGTCTCGGGTGGGCCGAGTGGGCCGAGCGCGTCGATCATTACCTGCGCCATCTGGTGACGCTCTTCTCGCCCGAGCTGATCATCCTCGGCGGTGGAGCGAGCAAGCGCCCTGACAAATGGGTCGATCGTCTCGACCCGGGCTGCGAACTCGTGGTAGCCGCTCTGGCGAATGACGCCGGAATCGCTGGTGCAGCCCTGGCGGCGCCGCTCGTTCCGTCAGCGGCCGACGGCCAGTGAGCGGGCGGATCGGCGCTGTCGAACGGCGATGATGGCGAGCGTGATCACCGTCAACGGCAGCACGAACCCGACCACGGCGACCGCATAGTCGTTCTTGAGCGCGTGGTCACCATTGTCCAGCACGAGCCAACCGAGGTACGCGGCGTAGTAGGTGAGGAACACGGCGCCTTCCCATCGCAGCAGCGCGTAGCCATTGGCGAAGATGGGCAGGCAGGCGAAGGCGACGACCACCATGATCGGCACGTCGAGGGTCAACGCTCCGTCGGGAATCGGAATCGACGATGGCGAGATCACTGCGGTCAGGCCGAGCACGGCGAGGATGTTGAAGATGTTCGAGCCGATCGCGTTGCCGACGGCCATGTCGCGCTGCCCTCGGGCCGCAGCCAGCACCGAGGTCGCGATCTCGGGAAGTGACGTGCCGATCGCCACGACCGTCAGGCCGATCACGAGTTCGCTCACGCCGAGCGATGCGGCGATATCGGTGGCGGCCTCGACGAGTGCGGTCGAGCCGAGCACGAGCAGCACCAATCCACCGAGCACGAAGCCGACGTCGACGGTCGGCGAACTCGTTCTGAGCTTTTCTGCGCTGAGGGCCTCGTCGTATTCGATCGCGTCCGCGGGTTTCGTCGATCGACGCGCGGCCCACACGGTCCACGACACGTAGACCACCAGCAGCAGCACGAAGACCGCGCCTTCCCAGCGTTGCAGCTCGTTGTCGAGGGCGAACACGAGCACGAGCAGCGACGCCCCGAACATGATCGGTACGTCGATCCGAACGATCCGTTGAGCGACCACCAGGCCGCCGCCGACGACGGCCGAGATCCCGAGCACCAACAAGACGTTGGCGATATTGGATCCGACGACGTTGCCGACGGCCAGGTCGGCCTCGTCACGGAACGCGGCGCCGAGGCTGACAGCCAGCTCGGGGGCGCTGGTGCCGAATGCCACCACGGTGAGTCCGATCACGACGGATGACAGGCCGGTGCGGGCGGCGAGGCGTGCCGCGCCCCGCACGAGTGCCTCGGCACCCAGCACCAGCGCGGCGACTCCGAAGACGAAGAACACAACCGTGGTCAGATCCATGAGCGATCCATTCTGGCGGTCAGAGCGGTGAAGCCAACCCAAGTCCGATCGACCGACTCGTCGACCGGGAGGCCGCTACGTGTCACGCCGGCACGCCATTCGATGTCGTGCCGCTGTCGACCGTCAGCCCCGTTTGAGACGGCGCAGCCAGCTCTCGCTGTAGCGCAGGCGCCGCTCGAGCTGCTCGACGGTCGCGGTGGACACTTTGGAGACCCCGGCCAACCGGTTCATCTCGCCCTGGATTCGCGCGTGGCCCCAGCCGGTGATGTCGACGAGACGCTTCGCGACGTCGGCATTGCGCGTGCGCAGGTCGTCCTTCTTCTCGGCGACGCTCAACGAACTCCACGCGACGAGACCGGCATCCGTCGGGATGTCGGGCAGGTCGATCGCGAGTGTCGGATCGTCGTCGAACACCGGTTGCGCCGGATCCGGTTCGTCGTCGAACATCTGCACACCGGCTTCGGTGACGGCGTGGAACTTCACCCCGGTCGCCGTCGACGAGACGACCGAGAACAGTGAGAGTTGCTCGAACAGATCGTCGTCGCTCACCTGGCGATCGAGTTCAGCGTCGGGCGAGAACTCGTCGTCGTCGGACGGCGGTCGCAAGATGTGCCGGCGTGCCTCTGCGATCTGGAAGGCATGATGTCGAAGGCGAGGGTCGTCGGGTACGTAGACATACGCCTTCTGGCTGGGCGAGCCTGACTGCCAACGGACGAAGCGGCCGACCGCCTGGCGGAAGAACAGCTCGGTCGACGTAGTGGTGGCGTACACGCCAACCCGCAACCGGGGGATGTCGACGCCCTCGGAGACCATCCGGACAGCGACGAGCCACGGCCGGTCGTTGGTGGCGAACTCGGCGATCTTCTTCGAAGCGCTGGGGTCATCGCTGACGACGACGTCCGCAGGGGTGTCGAACCGGTTTCTGAGCACCCGGGCGATGCCCTGGGCGTGCTCTTGATCGATGGCGATCACGAGCCCGCCTGCGTCGGGCTGGCTCTGGCGGATCAGGCGGAGGCGGTCGTGGGCCTGACCGAGCACGGTCGCAATCCAGTCTCCGTCCAGGCTGAGTGCGGTGCGGAGGCGGGCTGATTCCTGATCGCGTGTGAGCTCGTCACCGAAGCTCGCCCTCAGTACGTCGCCGGAGGGTGTGCTCCACTCCATCTGTCCGTCGACGCGAGGGAAGTAGACCGGGCGAACGACACCGCCGTCGCGCAGCGCGTCGGAGTACCCGTAGGTGTAGTCGCTGTGAGCGAGGTCTCCCTCTGCCGTGACGTCGTAGCGAACGAAGGGGATCTTGGCGCTGTCGCTGCGGAACGGTGTGCCCGACAGGGACAAACGTTTGGCGGCCAGTTCGAACGCCTGCCGGATGCCGTCGCCCCACGCCCGCTCGTGCCCGGCGTGGTGCACCTCGTCGAGGATCACCATCGAGTCCGCGGCCAGACCGCGCAGCTTGTCGGCTGACTTGCCCATCGCGACCTGCTGATAGGTGGTGACGAGTCCGTGGACGTCTCTGGCCAACCCTTGGTCGGGCGCCCAATCGGGATCGAGCTGGAGTCCCAGCCGGTGGGCGGCCAGCGACCACTGCACCTTCAGGTGGCTGGTGGGTGCGACGACGATCAGCCGGCGTCGTTCTTCGGCCAACGTGGCGCGGGCACAGGTGAGTGCGAACGTCGTCTTGCCGGCTCCTGGCGTTGCGACGGCCAGGAAGTCCGGGTGGGCGCTGGCTCGAAATTGATCGAACGCGGCGCGCTGCCAGGGACGGAGGGTGACGGTGCTCAAGACGTATGGATTCGGGAGGTGGTGAGTCGGGGTGCCGAAAGGGGTGTGCGAGGCGGAGTTGATTCCGCGGACGGACCTTCGAGTCTGGCCGGTGGCGATCGGTCGACCAACCTGGTTGACTGGTTTCATGCGCATCTGACGAGAACCGGCCGTCCACTCACTCGTTGGAGTTCTCTCACATGCCAGCAACCCTGACCGTCGCCGACCTCACGGTGGTACGCGGCGCCCGTCCTGTGCTCGATCACGTGGATCTCGTCGTCGCCCCACGACACCGGATCGGGGTCGTGGGCCCGAACGGCGTCGGCAAATCGACCCTGTTGGCTGCATGCGCCGGTGAGGTGCCCCTCGAGACCGGCGAAATCCGGCTGGCCCCGTCCATAGCGACGATCGGCTGGCTGCATCAGGAACCGGACCGGTCGGACGAATGCGTTCGGGATCTGTTGTACCGCCGCACCGGTGTCAGCGCCGCCCAGCACGAGCTCGATGCTGCGGCGACGGCGCTCGCATCCGGTCAACGGGGCGCGAGCGACCGGTACGACATCGCACTACAGCGCTGGTTGTCGCTGGGGGCCGCCGATCTCGACGCCCGGATCGCGGTCGTCGCAGATCAGCTCGGAATGACCGAGCGACTGCTCGGCCAACCCACGGCGACCCTGTCGGGCGGCGAGGCCGCTCGATCGGGTTTGGCGGCGCTGCTGCTGTCACAGTTCGACGTGTACCTGCTCGATGAACCCACCAACGATCTCGATCTCGACGGCTTGAGTCGTCTCGAAGAGTGGTTGCTCGGTGTCGATGCGGCGACACTCCTGGTCAGCCATGATCGGCGATTCCTCGATCGCGTCATCACCGGCGTTGCAGAGATCGACGAATTCTCTCATCGTCTGACCTTGTTCGGTGGTGGCTGGCAGGCATATCTGGCAGAGCGCAAGCTCGCTCGCCAACACGCTTGGGAGCAGTACGACGAGTTCGATGCCAAACGTCGGTCGCTCGCTTCCAGAAGCCAGCAGCAACGTGAGTGGGCCACCCAGGGCCTTGCCAAGGTGAAGCGATCCCAGGGAGACGAGCCCGACAAGAACGTCAGGCAGTTCCGCAAGAACCAGACCGAGCAGCTGGCCGGCAAGGCGGCCCAGACCCAGCGCGCGATCGATCGTCTGCAACATGTCGACAAGCCTCGCGAGTCGTGGGAGCTCAGACTCGATGTCCCCGACGCGCCCCGAAGTGGCGACGTCGTCAGCCGCCTCACCGGCGCAGTGGTCGATCGTGGGGCGTTCCGGCTCGGGCCGATCGATCTGCTCGTCGGTTACGGCGAGCGGATCGCGTTGCTCGGCCACAACGGCGCGGGCAAGACGACCCTGATCGATCTGCTGCTCGAGCGGACGCAACCCTCCGCCGGTTCCGCTCGTCTCGGTTCCGGCGTCGTGATCGGCGAGATCGAACAGGTCCGGGCCCAGCTCAGCGGAGCCGCGACCCTGCTGCGGGCGTTCATGGACGGCACGGGCATGCAGACCGCCGATGCCCGAACCCTGCTGGCGAAGTTCGGCCTGGTCGGACCGCACGTCGAGAGGCCGACCGCATCACTGTCACCGGGCGAGCGCACCCGTGCTTCGCTGGCGTTGTTGATGGCGAACGGCGCGAATCTGCTGGTGCTCGACGAGCCGACCAATCATCTGGATCTGCCGGCGATCGAACAGCTCGAGCAGGCCCTCGACACCTTTGCGGGCACCGTTCTGCTCGTCACCCACGACCGCGAGCTGCTCGACCACGTGCGCATCTCCCGCATGATCCGTCTCGACAGCGGCACGATCGTCTCCGACGCGTTCGTGTGATCGCACCACGACACCGTTCCGGTCCCACCGTCGGCGCAGTCGCCACATGGGGTGCCGCTGCCGGGACCATGGGCGCCACACCCCATCGGTAGCCTCGCGCTATCGCTGATCATCCGGTGCTCGCGGCGTTCTCGCCGGCCGTTCGTGAGTGGTTCGCGTCCTCGTTCCCCGAGCCGACACCTCCGCAGATCCAGGGCTGGCCGCACATCGCCGGGGGCGAGAACACGCTGATCTGCGCGCCGACCGGGTCGGGCAAGACGCTGACGGCGTTCCTCGCTTCCATCGACCGGCTGGTCACCTCGCCTCGACCCGATGACCGCACCCGTCGCACCCGCGTGCTCTACATCTCGCCACTCAGGGCGCTGGCGTTCGACATCGAAAAGAACTTGCGCGCACCGCTGATCGGCATCGGGCTGGCGGCCGAGCGCATCGGCGAGCAGTTCACCGGCCCCGAGGTAGCGATGCGCACCGGGGACACCCCGTCCAACGAGCGCCAAAAGCTGATCCGTCGGCCACCCGACCTGCTGATCACGACGCCCGAGTCCTTGTACCTGATGCTCACCTCGTCGGCACGCGAGACCCTGCGGGGGGTCGAGACGGTCATCATCGACGAGATCCATGCCATGGCGACCACCAAACGCGGGGCCCATCTCGCGCTGTCGCTCGAACGACTCGAAGAGGTCACCGACAACCCGCCGCAGCGGATCGGTCTGTCGGCCACCCAGCGGCCGCTCGAAGAGACCGCACGGTTCCTCGGTGGTCATCTCGATGCCGCGACACCGCGCCCGGTTCGCATCGTCGACACCGGTGTCAGCAAGCAACTCGAGGTCGACGTCGTCGTTCCCGTCGAAGACATGGGTTCGCCGGGCGACGACTCGGTTCCGTTCGGGCAGCCCGACAGCGGCGAGCGCCGATCCAGCATCTGGCCCAGTATCTATCCACGGGTACTCGAGCTGGTTCTGGCCCACCGATCGACGATCATCTTCTGCAACGCCAGGCGTGCGGCCGAACGGTTGGCCGCGAAGCTCAACGAGCTGGCCGAGCAGCAAGGCATCGGGGTCGACCCCGATACCGGTCGGATGACCGACGACCTCGTCAAAGCCCATCACGGTTCGCTCGCCCGAGAGCAACGGGTGGTGATCGAAGACCAGCTCAAGCGAGGTGTCCTGCGGGCGATCGTCGCGACGTCGTCGCTCGAACTCGGCATCGACATGGGGGCCGTCGATCTGGTCGTCCAGGTCGAATCGCCCGGAGCGGTCAGTCGTGGTCTCCAACGAATCGGACGCGCAGGTCACAGCGTCGGCGAGCCCAGCAAGGGCTCGATTTTTCCCAAGCATCGTGCAGACTTGATCGAGGCGGCGGTGGTGGTGCGGCGCATGCTCGACGGCGAGATCGAACACTCGCGCTACATGCGCAACCCACTCGATGTGTTGGCCCAGCAGATCGTGGCTCACACCTCCGCGACCGGTGACGTCGCGGTGTCAGAACTGGCAGCGCTCGTCAGGCGCAGTGCCAACTTCCACGATCTCACCGACGAGCTGCTGGCGAACGTGCTCGACCTGCTCGCCGGCCGGTACCCGAGCGCCGAGTTCTCCGAGCTGCGGCCTCGCATCGTGTGGGATCGCGTCAACGACGTGATCCGCGCGCGTGACGGGTCCAAACGACTGGCGGTCACGAGCGGCGGCACGATCCCCGATCGGGGGCTGTTCGGTGTGTTCCTGCCTGACGGCACGCGCGTCGGCGAGCTCGACGAGGAAATGGTCTACGAGAGTCGCCCGGGCGAAACCTTCCTGCTCGGCGCCTCGACGTGGCGGATCGAGGACATCTCGTTCGAACGGGTCACCGTCACGCCTGCGCCTGGACAGCCCGGCAAGATGCCGTTCTGGCACGGAGACCGGCCCGGGCGTCCGCTCGAGTTGGGACGCGCGCTGGGTGCGTTCGTGCGCGAGATCCATGCGCTTCCCGTCGACCAAGCCACCGAACGGTTGCGCGATCACTATTCGCTCGACGATTTCGCTGCGGGCAATGTCGTCCAATATCTGACCGAGCAGGCGGAGGCGACCGGTGTCGTGCCAGACGACCGCACCATCGTGGTCGAACGTTTCCGTGACGAGATCGGCGACTGGCGGGTCTGCGTGCTCAGCCCGTTCGGCACGCCGGTCCACGCGCCGTGGGCGATGGCCATCGAGCGCCGCCTGATCGAGCGCTACGACCTCCCGGTCGAGACGATGTGGGGCGACGATGGCATCGTGATCCGGCTCCCCGAATCGGCCGACGCGCTCGACCTCGACGTGTTCGTGATCGATCCGGCCGACATCGACGAACTCGTCGTGGCGGCCTTGCCCCAGACGTCGCTGTTCTCGGCTCGGTTCCGCGAGTGCGCGGGCCGCGCTCTGCTGCTGCCCCGCCGCCGACCCGACCAGCGCACGCCGTTGTGGCAGCAGCGCCAGCGGGCGGCCGACCTGCTCGCGGTCGCCTCGAAGTACCCGACGTTCCCGATCCTGCTCGAGACCTCCCGCGAGTGTCTCCAAGACGTGTTCGACGTCCCGGCGTTGCGCGAGGTGCTCGCACAGCTGCAGTCCCGGCATCTACGGCTGGTGCAGGTCGATACGGCGACCTCCAGCCCCATGGCCTCCAGTCTGTTGTTCAACTGGATCGCGCAGTACATGTACGAGGGCGATGCACCCTTGGCCGAGCGCCGTGCGGCCGCACTGTCGCTCGACCGTGATCTGTTGCACGATCTGCTGGGGGCCGAAGAACTGCGTGAGCTGCTCGACCCTGGGGTCCTGGCCGATGTCGAGCTCGAGCTGCAGTGCCTCGCCGATGGGAGGCGGGCGCGCTCTGCGGACGAGTTGCACGATGTGTTGCGCAAGGTCGGTGATCTCACGGCTGCCGAGATCGACGTGCGCTGCGAGCATGCGTCAGGGTCCGACTGGCTGGCGACCCTGATCAGCGAGCGGCGCGCGATCGAGATCGGTGTCGCCGACCAGGTGCGATTCGTTGCTGCGCAAGACGCCGCCCGTTATCGCGATGCCCTCGGGTGCTCTCTGCCACTCGGCCTTCCGATGGCGTTCACCGATCCGGTCGCGCGTCCGCTCGAAGAGCTCGTCGGTCGTTTCGCTCGAACCCATGGCCCGTTCCTGGCCGTCGATGTGGCTCGTCGGTTCGGGGCCCCGGTCGAGCGGATCGAGGGGGCGATCGCAGCGCTCGGTTCCGATGACCGGGTCGTGCTCGGCGAGTTCCGGCCAGACGGCGTGCAGCGAGAGTGGTGTGACGTCGACGTCCTCCGTCAGCTCCGCCGCCGCTCGCTGGCGGTGTTGCGCAAAGAGGTCGAGCCAGTCGAGCAGGATGCCTTGGCTCGCTTCATGCCGTCCTGGCACGGCATCCCGGCCGAGCGTCGCGGGGCCGATTCGTTGGTCGAGGCGTTGGGGATGCTGGCGGGCGCACCGATCGTCGCGTCCACGCTCGAATCCGACGTCCTGCCGTCCCGAGTGGCGGCATATCGCGCCGCTTCGCTCGACGAGCTGTGCACGTCCGGCGAGGTGGTGTGGGTTGGCGTCGGTGCGATCGGTGGCCGTGACGGCAGGATTCGGCTGTGCTTCGCCGATCAACTCGCGATGCTCGCTCCGGGTTGGGAGCGCCCCGAGCCACCCGACGAGGCGCTGCATCACGCCGTGCGTGCCCATCTGTCCGCCCGCGGTGCCAGCTTCTGGGGGCAGCTTCGCGAGGCCGCCCCTGACGCGACCGACACCGAACTCCTGGTAGCGCTGTGGGATCTCGTCTGGGCGGGCGAGGTCACCAACGATTCGCTCGCACCTCTGAGGGCGCTGCTGGCCGGGGGAGGGGTCGTCCCCAAGCGCGCGAGCAGACGGTCCGGGGCACGCCCCCGGCCGGGGCGGCTGACGCGTCTGGGGCCGCCCGCAGCTGCCGGCCGTTGGAGCCTCGTCCGACCGCTGCTCGAGCCTGTTCCCACTCTGACCGAGGCGGCCCACGCCCAGGCCCTCCAGCTGCTCGAACGCTACGGTGTCGTCACCCGCGAGACGGTGCTCGCCGAGGGCGTCCTCGGCGGATACGCGTCGGTGTACGGCGTGATGAAGGTGCTCGAAGAACGAGGCAGCGTACGCCGCGGGTACTTCGTTGCCGGCCTCGGAGCCGCCCAGTTCGCGTTGCCGGGGGCTGTCGACCGGCTGCGGTCCGAGCGCGATGCGATCGACGCCGAGATCTCACCCGACCGTGTGCCCGCGGCCATTGTGCTCGCGGCCACCGATCCGGCGCAGCCGTTCGGTGCCACGCTCGCTTGGCCCACCACCGCCGGTCGACCGGCGCGCTCGGCATCGGCGCTGGTGGTGATGCACCAGGGGGCGGCGCTCGTATGGTTTGATCGCCGCGCCCACCACCTCGTCATGTTTCCCGCCGGCGCCGACGATCTCTCCTGGGCTTCGGCGCTCGCCGAGCTGGTGCGCGGCGGGCGCGAACGCACGGTCGAGGTTCGTAAGGTCGACGGCGGGGCGATCCCCGACGAGGTCGCAGGGGCCTTGCGATCGGTCGGGTTTGCCGATGGCTACCGAGGTGTGGTGCTTCGACGCTGAACCGTCGAACGTACTGCCCCGGCGTATCCCGCCGCGTAGATCGTTGCGAGACCGTCCTGGTCGAGATGGATCGTCGGTGCTCAGGCTGCGGTGACGGCCTGGTCGCGGCCGCGGTCTTTCGCGGCGTACAGGGCCTGGTCGGCGGTTTCGACCGCCAGGCAGACGTCGCCCTTGCTCGAGGCCGCAACGCCGACCGACACCGTGATGTGCCGGCCATCGGGCAGCGTGACCGAGCGGGCGGCCTTCACGATCCGGTCGGCGACGACGCGGGCGCCGTCGGTCGAGGTATTGGGCAGCAGGATGCAGAACTCTTCGCCGCCGTATCGGTACACGACGTCGTCGTACCGAATCTGATTCGCCAGCATTTCCCCGATGGCCCGGAGCACCGCGTCGCCATGGGGATGGCCGAACGTGTCGTTCACCGACTTGAAATGGTCGACATCGACCATGATCACGGCGTTCGGACCGCTGTGCCGGCTGTGGGCGAGGATGTCGTGATCGAGCCGCCTGCGATTCGCGAGACCGGTCAAGCTGTCGCTCCATGCCAGTGCCTCGAGCTCACCGGTCGCCGGTCGGCGCCGGATCGTGCCGTGCAACGCTGCGAGGCCCAGAACGAGCAATGAGAGCGATGCCACGATCAGCAGGCTGAGCGCCGGGCCGCGCGAGGCAGCAGATGGAACGGCCTCCGAGTTCGCTGCGACGGGCGCCACGGCGGCCGCCGCGATCGTGTAACGGAAATTCAGCATCTCCTTTCCTTCGGCGGAACGTCGGCGCAGCTTGAGAGCGATCTCGACGGGGCCTCGCCGCCAGTCGTGCCGCCTTCCCGGTTCTCAGCGAGGAGCGCGTTTGCGTCAGGCGATGCCGTGGGTGATGCGTGTGCGTCAGGTGACGCGGTGGGTGGCGCGCAGTCCGGCCCAGGCGAGGGCGCTGACCTCGCGTGCGATCTCGTCGGGTTCGAATGCCTGACCGAGCCCCACCAACCGGCGGCTGGCTCCTTCGGCCAGCCCGACCAGGGCATGGGCGAGCGTGCGGCGATGATCGGGGTCGATGTCGACTGCGATCAGTGGGGCGATCGCGGCTGCCGCTGCTTCGGTGATCCTTCGGATCTGTCCGCTGAACTCGCCGTCGTGGCGGGCGGTCCCACCGAAGAGCAACATGAACTCGTCGTGGCGATGTGCGACCCACCTGAAGTAGGCCTGGAAGCCCAGTTCGGTCTGCTCCTTGCCATCGACCGCATTGGCGGTCGCCTTGGTGATCGCGTCGAGCATGCGTGCACCGACCTCGTCGAGCAACGCCCCATACAGGTCACTCTTCGAGTCGAAGTGTTGGTAGAGCACGGGCTTCGTGACGCCGGCCGCGTCGGCGATGTCGTTCATCGAAGCGCCGTAGTAGCCGGCGCGCCCGAACACATTGATGGCGACGTCGAGGATCTGTTCGCGGCGTGCGTCGGCTGATAGACGAGGGGAGCTCATGAGTTACCCAAGGGTAACCCGTTCACACGCCGCGTTCGACATCTTCTCGTTCGGCAGCTTTGACGGCGTAGCCGAGCACGATGCTCGGCGCCAGGAGCGCGAACGACACCACGAGGCTGATGATGATCAGTGTCGCCATGATCGACGTGAAGCCGAAGACGAAAGCCATCACGAACAAGGTGATGGCCAGTGCGAGGACGAGGTAACCGACCCGGTTGGCGAGCAGTGTCCAACGAGCGACCTGGGCGCGTCGTTCGCGCACAGGGTCGTGTGCGGTGGTGGGGGAGATCGATTCGGATGGCTGGTTGGGCGGGCTCATACTGTGAGCGCCAGCGTAGGGGCCGAATCCGTGTTCTCGAACCGCGGTCCTCGGCCGGATGGCCGCTCGCACCCGCATGTGGACTCGGGCGATGGCGCCGGCGGTCAGCCTGCATCCGACCGGCAGCAACTCGGGGTGGACGCCGGGGAGGCTGCATTCGTCCTCGAACGCCTGACCGAGTCGCGCCGCACCTCGATCGAACTGAGCACGATCGACCCCTCGGGGGCCAGGTCGGCGAGATGTCGTTCTACAGTGGCGGGCATGGTACGGGTCGAACTGCGCGCGGACATCGGTGATGGGGTGGTCGTGATCACCATGGACCGACCCGACCGGCGCAACGCCGTCGACCACGAGACGTTGCTCGGGCTGCTCGCAGCCCAAGAGGCCAACGCGAATGCCAGGGTGGTCGTGCTGACCGGGGCGCCGCCTGCCTTCAGTGCCGGAGCGGACCTGCACGGTGTCGAACAAGGTGTCTTCGCTTCGGACCTTGCTCGCACGTTGCGCGGTTTCACGACCCTGGCGGCGCCCGTGATCGCATCGATCGACGGCCCTGCGCTGGGGGCAGGGGCACAACTGGCTTCGGTGTGCGACCTGCGTGTCGCCACTGCCGACAGCAAGATCGGCGTGCCAGCGGCGCGTCTGGGGTTGGTTGTCGACCATTGGACGGTCGAGCGGCTGTCGCGCGAGTTCGGTTGGCCGGTTGCCAGGGCGATGCTGTTGGGCGCCGAGACCTACACCGGCGCACAACTGCATGCGATGGGCTCCGTACACCGTCTCGGGGGGCTCGATACAGCGCTCGAGTGGGCAGCGTCGATCAGCCGGCTGGCGCCGCTCACCATCGCCGGCCACAAGCTGGCTCTCGAATCGTCGGCGGGCGAGCCCGAAGCAGACCCGGCGGTCGAAGACGCACGGCATCGTGCCTGGGCCAGTGACGATGCTGAAGAGGGCCGCCGTGCGTTCCTCGAGAAGCGCTCCGCGGCATTTCGTGGCGAATGACCACTTTCTGCGCGATAATCCTCCGGTGCTGACCGATGACAAGCGACGCGAACTGATTCGCGAGGCGAACGCGGCACCAGCTGCGCACGCCGCCGGCGTCGCCACCGTCTACCACTACAGCGAGGACGGTTCGATCAAGCGCTTCGCTCCGCATGTGCCCCCGACGAACCCCAGCCACCCACCGGCGGTCTGGGCGATCGACGCCGGGCACTCACCGCTGTATTGGTTCCCGCGACATTGTCCGCGGATCAGTGTGTGGGCCAACTCGGCGGCACAGCAGACCGTGCTCACCGACATGTTCAACACCGAGTCGAGCCGGATCTGCGCAGCCGAGTGCCATTGGCTCGAACGCGTACGCGACGCGAGCATCTACCGCTACTCGTTCGATGCTTCGGCATTTGCCCCCTGGAGCGATGCGGATGGCCAGTACATCAGCGGCGACGCTGTCTACCCCGAATCGGTCGAGGTGCTCGACGATCTGCTCAGCCTGCACGCCGCCGCCGAGGTCGAACTCCGATTCACGGCGCGGCTCGGCAGGCTGATGGACCAGATGCTGGTCTCCGGCCTGCCGTTCAGTTTCGTTCGTATCCGCGACGCCCGCCGCTGACCGATCGGTCCCGGCTCGAATCGGGCGTCGGTAGGTTGTTACAGCCCGGGTGGCAGCAACCGGTTCACGTTCTGGAAGAAGAAGTACAGGGCGATCAAGAACGGTGCGATGCCCACGAGGAACCCGATCGAATCGTGCCGGTATCGCCGGCTGATCGCATAGGCCGCCAGCGAGATCAACGTCAGCGCCATTCCCCACACGGCGATCTGAGCGAACGCGCCCCGGTCGGCGAACCAGCCCACCGTGAACGCGTCGCCGACCTCGGTGTCGGGCGACTCGGTGTCGGTCACCGCGCTCGTGTCGCCTCGACCGTCGTCGCCTGGTTCGGACGCTGCAGCGAGATCGTCGTCGCTCGACGGGGGTTCGACGACCGACGGCTGATCGCCCGGTGCGGCGACGTCGCCCGTGGACGGAGTGGTGTCGGACACTGTCGTCACCACGGGATCATCAACCGCGATCTGCGCGTCGCCGGAGTCGAGGTCATAGGGCGCGGTGGGGATGCCGACCTTCGACGACTTGGCCGGGTTGAGTCGGCTGTGGATGACGATGCGCTCTTTTGCGGTGTACTTCGGATGGCAGGACGTGAGCGTCAGCTCGGCAATCGTGGGGTCGCGTGTCGTGACCACCCAGTAGTCCGATGCCGAAACGATCTCCGAACCGGTGACCTCGTACACGAAGCGGTCTCCGGTGATCATCGTGACGATGATCTCGTCCCCGGGGGTGAGCTGGTCGACGTTGAAGAACGGCGCGCCGTAGGTGGTGCGGTGACCGGCGATCGCCGCGTTCCCGAGTTGGCCGGGCAACGGTGTCTCGGGGTAATGGCCGGGGCCGTCCTTGAGGTCGTTGAGCGTGACCCCGGGTACCACGATGTCGCTGCGACCGATCGCCGGGATCTCGAGCAGGGCGAGTGGGTCACCGCGCTCGATCCTGGGGATCGCCTGATCGATCGGCACGAGTGCCTCGTCGATCGGTGCGGTCGGGGAGCTGTCCGGGCTGTCGACTTGGGTGGTGGTCGTCGCATCGCTCGGGCCGGAGGTGTCATCGGGCGAGTTGTCCGGTGCGTCGACCCCGCCGTCGGTGGTCGGCGCGCTGACCGGCGACTGGTCCTGTTGTGCCTGGCGTTCGGTGACGAGCTGCTCGAACTGGTTCTTGAGGGCGCTCTGGGCACGAGCGGTCTCGATCCCGGTACCCCACAGCTGGTAGCCGACGAAGCCGAACATGAGGACGCCGGTCGCGATCAGAACCTTGCCGAGGGTGCCGACGAAGTAGCGCCAGTCGTGGGGCGGTGGTGGGCGATCCCACTTGCTGATCCGTTGCCGGCCCCGGCGTGGAGCGGGCGAATCAGCCGATGAGACCGCCTGATCGTCTGGACCGGCCCCGGCCGGCGTGGCGTCCGGCGACGGCACGCCCTCGTCCGATCCGCCTCCCGCCAACTCGTCCGTCACAGCGAGGACGATACTGGCTCGCCTGACACGGTCGCCGTCGGCAGGGTGTGTGCACCGGCCGGCGCCATGAGCTGTCCGGCTCCCTCATGGCGTCCGACCTGGGCTGTCGAGCCCGAAAAGCGGGAATGGTCGGATACGTGGGAGTGGGTGCAACGGCGATCGGGCTCTAACGTGTTCAATCGCCCATGGATGTCGAGCCCGAAGTGCCGAACCCGCCCAGCGTCGCCGCCGCTCCAGTGGTCGCGCTCGACGATGCGGTAGCGGTCATCGGGGGCTTTCCGGTGCTGGCCGGCGCCACCCTGTCGATCGGAGTCGGTGAGATCGTTCTGCTCCGCGGCCCGAACGGCGCGGGCAAGACGAGCTTGCTTCGGATGTGCGCAGGGCTGCTCCCGATCTCGCGAGGGTCGGGTTCGATCTTCGGCTTCGATCTGGCGACCCAGCGCGATTCGATCCGGCCCAGGGTCGGGCTGCTCGGTCACCGCAACGGTCTCTACGGCGATCTGTCGGTGTTCGAGAACGTCACATTCTGGGGGTCGACGGTGGGAGCGACCTCGGCCGAGGCCGAGGCAGCGATGTCGCGGCTCGGCGTCGACGGCCGGCTTCGTGACGTCGTGGTGTCCAAGCTGTCCGCGGGGCAGAAGCGGCGAACAGCGCTCGCATGTCTCGTCGCGAGGCGGGCCGAACTGTGGCTCCTCGACGAACCCCATGCCGGGCTCGATGCGGCAGGCCGTGACGAACTCGATGGGGTGCTCCGCCAGGCGGTCGGATCGGGTGCGACCGTGCTCGTCGCCAGCCACGAACTCGAACGCGCCGGTTCGCTGGCCGATCGGATCGTCGACGTAGTGGCCGGCCAGGTGCACGAGCCAGGAGCGTCCACGTGAACCGCTGGAGAATCGCGCGGCTGATCGCCGGCAAGGACCTGCGGATCGAGCGGCGCAGCAAGGTGCTGACCAATCAGGTGCTCCCGTTCGCGGGGGTGACGATGGTGATGTTCGCGTTCGCACTCGACGCGTCGAATCTGCTCGAACGAGTGGCGCCCGGCCTGATCTGGCTGGCGACGCTGTTCAGCCTGCTGGTCCTGGTGCAGCGGTCGTTCTCGATCGAAGGCGAGGACGGGGCGCTCGACGCATTGCGGGTGGCCGGCGTCGACCCGGTCGCCGTCTACTGGGGCAAGTCGATCGCCCTGGGCGTGCAGTTGGCGGTGCTCGAAGTGATGCTGTTGATCGCCGCCGTGCTGCTGTACGGGGCCGAGGTGCCGTTGGGTGGTGTCGTGCTGTTGCTCACAACCCTGGTGACCGCGACCTGCGGGCTGGCCTGCGTCGGTACGCTGTACGGAGGCCTCACCGCAGGATTCACTGGTCGCGAGACGCTGCTCCCGCTGCTCGTGCTTCCGGTGGTGGCGCCCGTCCTGATCGGGGCGACGCGAGCGGTGGAGTCAGCGCTCGGCACCGGTGGGGTGGCGCTCTCGGAGGGTTGGCCGTGGATCGGTCTGCTCGCCGTGTTCGCCGTCGCCTTTGGTGTCGGTGGTGCTCTGGCGTTCGGTCCACTGATCGAAGAAGCGACGTGATCGATCGACGTGAACGGAACTCCATGACCCCACCATCGCCCACTCGGGCCACCGAAGCGCCGGCCGAACAAGTCGACGGCGGCGCCCGCTCGGGTACCGGCACGTTTGCGACGAGGATGTTCGGGATCGCGACGCTGGTCACGATGGGGTGGCTGGTCGCCTTCGGCCTCGGCTTCTCGCCTGCCGACCGAGACCAGGAGGAGGCGGTGCGCATCATGTACGTGCACGTGCCGACGGTCTGGCTGGCATATCTGGCGTTCACCGTCACCGCGGCCTGCTCGGGGCTGTACCTGTTCACGAAGAAGCACTCGCTCGGGTTCGACCGGTTCGCCGGAGCGAGCGCCGAGATCGGCGTGGTGTTCATGGCGCTCTCGCTGGCGACGGGCATGTTGTGGGGCAAGCTCACGTGGGGCGTCTACTGGCAGTGGGACGCCCGTCTCACGACCACGGCATTGCTGTTCGTGTCGTATGTGGGATATCTGGCGGTGCGGGGACTGGGTGGTAGCCACGACCAGCGCGCCAAACGTTCCGCGATCATCGGCCTGCTCGCCGTGTTGGAGATCCCGCTCGTTCACTGGTCGGTTCGTCTGTGGCGCAGCCTGCACCAGGAAGCGACCGTGCTCAACACCAACGGAGACGTCGACATGGACGGTCTGATGCTGTTCAGCTTGTTCGTCGGTGTGGTCGCCTTCACCTTGTTGTACGTCTGGCTGTTGTTGCATCGCAGCCGGGTGATGGCCATGGAGGATCAACTCGACGACCAGGGGCTCGACCGGGCGATCGATGCCCGTCGGGCGGAGGCAACGTCATGAGTGCCGGTGTGATCGCAATGGAAGACGCAGGCTTCATCATCGGCAGCTATGTCCTGACGTTCGCGGTGATCGCCGGGTTCACCTGGCGGGTGCTGCGCGGTGGACGCCGACTCGCCGACCGTATCGACGACGACGACAAGTACTGGACCTGACGTGACCGATCTCTCGCCCCGCACCGGGCCCGAAACGCCATCGCCTGCGGCCGGCACCAAGCGCAAATGGTTGCCGATGATCGTGATCGCCGGCGTGCTCGTCGCGGGTGGCGTCATCGTCACCCAGTTCCTCCGTTCGGCAGTCGACTATTACTGCAACGTCGACGAGGTCGGCACACGATCCGGATGCGATGTCAATCGGCGGTTGCGGGTCCAGGGCGTCGTCCAGCGTGGCACGGTGAGATCCGCAGGCAGCGACACCGATTTCGTGATCGCGTTCAACGGCGCCGAGATGGCGGTCAGCTATGACGGCGAGCCCGGTGGGATCTTCAAGGAGTGCATCCCGGTCGTCGTACACGGTCATTTCGACACCGCCAGTGACACGTTCCTGGGTGATCGGGTCGAGGTGAAGCATTCCGATGAGTACGTCGCTGTCAACGACGAGCGCCTCGCCGAATCCGACGCACTCGCCGACGCGTGTGAGACCGGAACGCCCTGAGCGATAGCGCGATGCCTGGACTGTCTGTGCTCTCGGGGTGCCGGTGATCGCGGTCAGCCTCAATGGAGCGCTCGGCCACGCCGGGCTGTTGCTGATGCTGGCTGCCGCCTTCGTCGGCGCACTCTCCACGGGGTTCGCGATCGTGGTGGGCAATCGAAAAGGGATCCGACAGGCGACGGTGTATGCCTGGATGATCCTGGCGGGTGCGTTGCTCGCGGTGATCGCCATGCAGCGGGCGCTCCACACTCGCGACTATTCCCTCGACTACATCCAGAAGGTGGGGTCGAATTCGACCCCCGGCATCTACAACGTCGCGGCGATGTGGAGCGCTCTCGAGGGGTCGATCCTGCTGTGGGTGTTGGTGTTGGCCGGTTTCACTGCGGCCGTCGCCTGGCGGTTCCGCAAGCGTGCCGACGACCCTCTCGTCGCGTGGGCGCTGGTCGTCATGTTCCTGGTGTGCACGTTCTTCGCACTGGTCAGTTTCGGTCCGGCCAACCCGTTCGCTGCCGGAGCCACCGTGCCGGTCGGGTTCGATGGACGCGGCCCCAATCCGTTGCTCCAGAACCACATCCTGGTGCTCTTCCATCCACCCATCCTGTACCTCGGCTATGTGGGGTTCACCGTGCCGTTCGCGTTCGCCATCGCGGCCTTGATCACAGGACGGGTGGGGGAGGGCTGGCTGCTCGAAACCCGCCGCTGGGCGCTGTTCTCCTGGGGGTTCTTGACGATCGGCATCCTGCTCGGTGGCTGGTGGAGCTACGAGGTGCTCGGCTGGTCGGGTGTGTGGGCATGGGACCCGGTCGAGAACGCCTCGCTGCTTCCCTGGTTGACGGGCACGGCGTACATCCACTCGGTGCTCGTGCAACAGCGGCGAGGCATGTTGCGGGTCTGGAACCTCAGCCTGCTCGTTGCCACGTTCGCGCTCACCATCCTGGGTACGTTCCTCACCCGGTCGGGGATCATCAACAGCGTGCACGCGTTTTCCGCCGGCCAGATCGACGGGTACCTGCTCGGGTTCTTCGGATTGGTCGTGGTGGTCTCACTCGGCTTGATCGCGTGGCGCGGCGACCGTCTGCGGTCGCCGGGCGCGATCGATTCACCCCTGTCGCGCGAGGGCGCATTCCTCGCCAACAACGTGATCTTCACCGTGTTCGCGTTCATCGTCTTGTTGGGAACGGTCTTCCCGCTGATCGTCGAGGCCCTGCAAGATCGCCGCACTGTCGTCGGATCGCCATATTTCGACCGTCTGTCGATGCCGATCGGCCTCGCCCTGTTGTTCTTGATGGCGGTCGCGCCGGTGTTGCCATGGCGCAAGGCATCCACCGAACTGCTACGCGAGCGGCTGTTCTGGCCGGCTTGGTGTGGTGTCGGGGCGCTGGGTGTCGCAGTCGCGGTGGGCGCCACGGGATGGGCACCGTTGATCGCGTTCGCGCTCGCCGGTTTCGCCGCCGGTTCGGCGCTGCGCCAGATCGCCCTGGCCACCCGTCGTCAGGGTTGGCGCGGCCTGGTGGGGCGCGCCAATGGTGGCATGGTCGTGCACCTGGGGGTGATCCTGGTTGCCGTGGCACTCGTCGCCTCCAACGCATACACCGAATCGACCGAGCTGCATCTGACGGTCGGTGACCCGGTCGAGTGGGGCGGCCATACGTTCGAGCTGGTCGACATCGTCGCCGAGACCACGCCGCGTACCGACGTCGCACGGGCCAACGTGCGGCTCGATGACGACCGGATCTACGGACCAGCGATCACCACCTATCTGCAAATGGGTCAACCGATCGGTACACCGAGCGTGCGCACCGGGCTGACCCATGACGTGTATCTCACGATCGCGGGCACGAATGCGCCGGTCGCCGGCAGCGACTCGGCGGTGCTCGAGGTGTTCCGCAAGCCGCTGATCCTGTGGCTCTGGATCGGCGGGCTGCTGATGGCTGTCGGTACGGTGTTGTCGGCATTCCCCGGGCGTCGACGCCGCAACCCGCTCGAGCCGGTTTCGGCAATGGTTCCCGAACCGGTCGAGTCGCCCGTCGAGTCGCCGATCGAAACGCGTGGCGAGGATGTGGTGTCGGGTGACTGAGGTCGAGGCCGCCCGGCCGAACCCTGACGATCGCGCCGGTGGCGCGCCGAGGCGGGTCGCCCCGTATGTCGTTGCCGTGGTCGCCGTGCTGTTGGCCGGGTTGTTCGTCGTGTTGTTCACGGCAAACTCGCCGGGTGGCGAGACGGCTGCGTCACCGCTGCTCGGCAACCCGGCGCCCGCCGTGTCCGGTGTCTTCGAGGACGGAGGCAATTTCGAGTTGTCGCGCCGTAAGGGCAGCTGGGTCGTGCTCAATTTCTTCACCCACGACTGTGTCCCGTGCATCAGAGAACATCCCGAGTTGATCGAGTTCGTCGATCAGCAACGGGCCTTGGGCGTCGATGGCGCCGAGTTCTACTCGATCGTGCGCGACAGCACCCGTGAGGAGGTCGCTCAGTTCTTTGCAGAGCGTGGCGGCGATTGGCCGGTCGTGTTCGATGACCGGTACGAGTTCGTGAACGGATTCGGCGTCGCGCTGGTGCCCGAGACGTGGGTCATCGATCCGAATGGGTTCGTTCGGCGCCGCTACATCAGCGAGGTCACCGCTGATGGTCTCAGCGCAGCGCTCCAGGCCATGCGCGAGGGAGCACCGTGAGCACCTCGACGCCGAGCGACCTGAACCGGCGCGCCAAGGGATGGACGGGTTGGGTGCTGTTGATACTGGTTGCGGTCGGCCTCATCGTCGTCGGGACCACACGCGACACGGGGCCCCGCACGCCCGACGAGCGGATCGAGGCAATCTCGAAACGGCTGGCCTGTCCCGTGTGCCAGGGAGAGAGCGTGTACGAGTCGCGCAACACGGCCTCGAACCAGATACGTGAGGCGATCCGGCAAGGGGTCGACGAAGGTCGATTGAGCGATGAGCAGATCATCCAACAGATCACCGTTGCCTACGAGGGTGAGGAGCTGCTCGTCCCGACCGGCAGCGGCGTCGAGGCACTCGCCTGGGCGCTGCCGGCGGCGGCGTTCGTGCTCGGAGCAGCGGGACTGGTGGTGGCGTTCCGGCGATGGCAGCGCAGCGCCCGGTCGCTCGGTGCTGCCACGCCCGAGGATTACGAGTTGGTGGCACGCGCCCTTGCGCTGGAGTCGTCGGAGGAGCAGCAGGATGACGCGCGCGACCGACCCTGACCGGCTGGCAGCGCTCGAGGAAGAGCAGCGGTTCTTGTTGCGGTCCCTCGCGGATCTCGAACGCGAGCACGCCGTGGGTGATGTCGACGATGTCGACTACCTCGCCCTCAAGGACGGCTATACGGTTCGCGCCGCGGCCACGCTGCGTGCCGTCGAGGAAGGGCGATCCGGTCTGGCGCCGCGCCCTCCCGCCAACTGGTCGCGACGATTGATCACGCTGGGCATCGTGGTGGTGTCGATCGGTCTCGTGTGGTGGGCGCTGTCGGCGTCCTCGGCGCAACGACTGCCCGGTCAGCAGATCTCCGGACTCGACCCGCGTGACGGGGTGCAGGTCCTGATGTCGCAGGCGCGTGCCGTCCAGGCGCGCGATCCGGCCTCGGCCGCAGCGTTGTACGCGACGGTGCTCGAGCAGGAACCGCTCAATGTCGAGGCGTTGACCTATCGGGGTTGGACGCTGGCGTTGTCGAGCATGGGTGAGACCGACCAGGCCGTCGCGGGGCCGCTGCTCGACGAGGCGTCAGCGTCGTTGCTGTTGGCGATCGAGACGGACCCGACCTATCCCGACCCGTTCTGCTTCCTCGGGATCGTGCAGTACCGGTTCTTCGATGAGCCCGAGTTGGCGCTCACCTTGCTCGATGGATGTCTTGCGGGTGGACCACCTGCCGATGTGAGGGGCCTGGTGGAGTCGCTGCGCCAGACCGTGATCGCTGAGATCGACGCCGCCGACCAATAGGGTTGATGTGATGTCGAGCCCCGACACGCCCCCGCCTCCAGGTGCTCCGCCGCCTCCTCCGCCCCCGCCTCCACCACCACCCGGCGGTGGTGCTCCGCCGCCGCCTCCGCCGCCTTCGGGCCCACCCGGGTATGGTCCGCCGGGCTTCGGACCTACCGGGGCCCCTCTGCCGGGGTATGGCCAGCGTCCGCCCGGCAACGGGCTCGCGACGGCATCGCTGGTGCTCGGGATCATCAGCATCCCGTTCTGCTTGGTGCTCGTTCCCTCGATACTCGCCGTCGTGTTCGGCGGCATCGGCATGAACCGCGCCAAGCAGGATCCAGCGATCGGTGGCCGGGGCCGAGCGATCGCCGGGCTCGTGCTCGGCAGCGTTTCGTTCGCGATCGTGGTGTTGCTCATCGCGGTCGGCCGAGGGGTGTAGATCGGCCTCACACGATCGGCGGAGGCCACACCGTGGCCTCGACGATCGCGCCCTTCTTGTTGCGCTTGAGCACCCAGACGGTCGCCTTGCGCCAGTCGGTGGGCGTGCGCAACTTCGTTCCTGTGCGCTGCAGCGCCTGGAGCGTGGCGGGGATGATGTCCCCGTGACTGCACAAGATCGTGTTCGCCGACACCTCCGCCAGTAGATCGAGCACCGGCGCGGCCGGTTCGTCCTCACAGAGCCGCTGTTCGATGCGAACGGTGAGGTCGAGTCGCTTCGCCAGCGGCTCGAGTGTCTGCACACAGCGCACGTATGGGCTCGAGATCAACAACTCGGGATCGGACTTGGCGAGTCGTCTCGCCAACAGCTCGGCCTGCTTGCAGCCCTTCTTGCTGAGCGGTCGGTCGATGTCGTCACCCGTCCAGAGACGCCGTTCTCCCGCCTTGGCGTGGCGGACGAGGTACAGGTGGGTCACGACGGGGCCGGTCAGTCGGTGATCTCACCGGTGAGGTGCTGGTGGCGGTTCGTGAGTGACCTCATCAGTGAGATGGTCACGGCTGCGGCCGCGACCGTTGCAACCATGCTGGCGATCACGATGCCCTGGTCACCGGAGATCTGCTTCGCCAGTTCTTCCTCGGAACCGCCCAGGCCCGCGAGCACGGTGTCGTTCTGGGCGAACATCAAGCCGATCGGCACGAGGCTGTAGATCACGAACCAGATGGTGATGAGCGGTGTCACCGGTCGCGACTTCCAATCGCCGCCGATCGACACCTCGGGGTCCGACGCCCGCCACAGCTCGCGAAGCATCAACATCGGGATGATGTACAGCAGCGGCGGCAGGAACCACCCTCCGATCGCCCACCCTGGACCCCAGGTAGCACCGCGGTGCAACGAGCGATGGTTCGACGCCACGCGATACATCCAGATCATGACCAGTACGACGGAGGCGATGACCGTGGCACCCTGGATGAAGGCCATCATCAAGTACGGCGCCACGGACTTGACGAAATCCTCCGACGACATGCCGCCGGCGAGAAAGGTCTCGGCATCATCGGCGATCGTCTGGCTGAAGATCACTTCCAGCGCGGAAAAGATTGCCGACGCGGCGATCAGGATCACCGCTGCCCGACCCATGCCCCCGACGCGCTTGAGCCGCAGCGACCCCATCGGGCTCGGTGTGTAACCGACGTAGCCGGCCGGAGCGATCAGATTCGGTGGTGGAGGCGGTGGCGGCGTCGAGTCGCGACCATCAGGAGGCGGCGGTGGGAGGTTCGTCACTCCCCAGACGGTATCCGCTCGACATCGAACGGCGACAGCCCACAAGACAACGCCGGCATCGGGAAAACCGCCCGGCGCCGGCCGTGCCGGTCGATCATGCCCAGCCCAGCTCGTGCAGCCGCTCGTCGTCGATCCCCGCTGCGTGGGCCACCTCGTGGATGACGGTGACGTACACCTCGCGAGCGAGTTCATCGAGATCGGAGCTCATCTCGCACAATGCGTGTCGATAGATCGAGATCTGGTCGGGAATCTCGTCGCCCCAACGCTCGGTGTGCGGTGTGCCCTCGTACAGGCCGAGCAGGTCCGGCTCGTCGGGGTTGCGGTCGTAGACCTGCACGACCACGTTGTCGAGCACGTCCGACAGCTCGTTCGGCAGACCGTCGAGCGCGTCGGCGACCAATCGTTCGAACTTGTACCGCGGCACGATCTCCACGGCGGGCGCCCGGAGAGTCAGATGACCTTCAGCTGTGGGCTGAAGATCTTCCGCGGCTTCAGATCGACGGCGATCGTGTGGGCGATCGCATGGAACAGTTGGGCGGCTTCGCTGTCGGGGTCGACAGCGGTGATGGGGCGACCATCATCGCCCCCTTCGCGCAGCGCCGGCACCAGTGGGAGCTGCCCGAGCAGAGGTACCCCGAGTTCGTCGGCGAGTTCTCGGCCGCCGCCGGCACCGAAGATCTCGTAGCGTTTGCCGTCGTCGCCGGTGAACCATGACATGTTCTCGATGATGCCCTTGACCGGCAGGTTGACCTTCTCGGCCATCGCTGCTGACATCCGTGCCACCTTCTGGGCCGCGGGCTGCGGCGTCGTGACGACGTACACCTCGCCCCGGGGAAGGTACTGGCTGAGGCTGAGGGCGATGTCGCCCGTGCCGGGCGGCATGTCGATCAGCAAGAAGTCGGGATCGTCCCAGAACACGTCGGTGAGGAACTGCTCGAGTGCCTTGTGCAGCATCGGACCTCGCCAGATGACGGCCTCGCCGGGAGGGGCGAAATAGCCCATCGAGATACACCGCACGCCCCATTGAGCGGGAGGGATCAGCATTTGGTCGATGACCGTCGGGGGTCGATCGGTGCCGAGCATTCGGGGAACGGAGAACCCATAGATGTCGGCGTCGACGATGCCCACCGAATAGCCCTGCTGTGCCAACGCCACCGCCAGGTTGGTCGTGACGCTGGACTTGCCGACGCCACCCTTGCCTGACGAGATCAACAACGGGCGAGTCTTCGAACCGGCCTCGGCGAACGGGATCGCTCGACCCTCGGCGTGGCCGTGAGCCTGCTGCGACCCGGCGCTCGCGCCGGCGTCGCCGTGCAGCACCTTGCGAAGGTCCTCACGCTCCTGATCGGTCATCACGGTGAACTCGAGGTTCACGCTGCGGACACCGTCGAGATGGGCGATTGCTCCAGCGACCCGATTCTGGATCTCGTTGCGCAAGGGGCACCCGGCGATGGTGAGCGCCACCAGGATCTGTGCCGTTCCGTCGCGATCGAGTTCGGCCCGGCGCAACATGCCGAGCTCGACGATCGAACGGTGGAGTTCGGGATCCTGGACCGGGCGGAGGGCTTCGACGAGCTGCTCGTTCGTGACTGCCATGCGCCCATTGTGGCGACCCCGTCCAGGGTTTGCACTATGCGGATAGTAGAATCTCGGAGATGGGGACCAGCGCTGCGTTCACCGCCACCGTGTCGGCGATCACCGACGCGTTCGGAGACCCGACGCGCCGCAGCATCTATCTCTATGTACGCGAGCAGGCCGACCGGCCGGGTGGTGAGTTCGGGGTGACCACGTCGGCGGTCGCCGACGAAGTCGGTGTTCACCCCAACGTTGCCCGTCACCACCTCGAGAAGTTGGCGGCAGGCGGCTACCTCGAGGTGCACACGGGCAAGGTGCACGGCGGCGGTGCCGGCCGGCCGTCCAAGCGGTACCTCGCTGTGGCCGATGCGGTCACCGAGTTCCCGGTTCGCAGCGACGACCTCGTGCTGTCACTGCTCGGTCGGGCGTTGACGCGCCTCTCGGCCGCCGAGGCCGAGGCGATGGCCGAAGAAGTCGGCGCCGAGTACGGCAGGGCGATGGCCGCCGGTCTCAACGGAGACGCGCTCGAGCACGGCCACCGATCGATGCGCTCTGCGATCCAGGCGGTGGCCGACGCTCTGACGGCACATGGGTTCGCGGCTCACGCCGACAGTCGCAACGACCAACTTCGGATCATCAACGATCACTGCCCGTTCGGTGACGTGGCGGTCGAGCATCCCGTCATCTGCGCTGTCGATCGCGGCATGGTGCGCGGCATGCTGGGCGAGCTCACCGATGGTGTACTCGGGGACGTCACCACCGAGTCCAGCCGCGCCGCCGGCGACACCTTCTGCACCACCGCCTTCTGACGCGCCACCACGCTCACCGGGTCGCTGCGGCATCGTGGCCATTCGTGGCGTCAGGCCTCGGTGGTTGTCGACGCACGTCGCTCTGGCAGCCACCGGATGATCAAGAACCCGGCGATACCGATCGCCGCCAACATCACGAACAGTCCCGGTGTCGGGTCGTCGCCGTCTGACAACACTGCGACGACGGCGAACGCCGCCATGGCGACGCTCGCCGAACCGAAGCCACGAACGCTCGTGACGGTGGCTCTCGTCGCCGACGGCGTGCGTTCCTGCAATCTCGCGTCGGCGGCTATCCACGTCATTTCGAGGGTGCAGTAGCCGAACCCGACCAGTGCCAGCGACCACACCGAGTCGGCGACGAACGCGAGTGCCATCACACCCGAACCGATGATCAACCCCGTACCCAGCATCCGCCCCGGCAGGTCCGGGTGCCGTGCAGCGATCTCGCCCCCGGCCAGCAGGCCGACCCAGATGACGAACACGATGATCGGAGCGCTCGAATCCGATCCGCCGCGATCCCGAACGACCAGTGGGATGTATTCGTCGAGGAGGAACAGGCCTTCGAGCATCGCTCCCACCACGATCAACCGGGCCACCAACGGCGTGTGTCGCGCCTCCGCCACACCATGTCGCAGCGTCGTCCACCAGGCTGCATACGGCGATGTTGCCTCGATGCCCTCGCGGTGCCCGCTGCCGCGAGTCACCCAGGTCACATCGGGCAGCGTGGCGACGAGCGTGATCGATCCCGCATGGGCTGCGACGGTGATCCACCCGAGGGCCGGAAGTCCGACGTCGAGCCGCAACAGCCCCGCTCCGAGCATCGTGCCGGCGGCGACGCCGAGATTGCTGAACTGACCGATCCGAGCCATCACCTTCGGATATCGCCGTTCGGCCCCGATCGCCGTCAGCTCGTCATGGATCATCGCCTCCCACGAACCGCTCGCGAGCGCGTCGTGCGTGGCCCACAACGCGGCCCCTATCAGGACGCCCGTGAACGTCGGCCACATCAGCCACAGCCCGATCCCGACGGCCCGAATCCCGAACGCCGACGCCAGCACAGAGCGGCGGTCGACGCGATCGGCGAGTGCGCCGCTCGGGATCTCGAGAGTCAAACCGATCGCCGCCCACACCAGGAACACCGTCGAGATCTGCGAAGTCGAGATGCCGTTGTCGTTGAACCACAGGGTGTAGACCGCGTAGACGGGTCCGAACTCGTCGACGAACGCCAACAGGTACAACCGGCGCCGCAGCGCTGCGAGTTCGGCGTCGGCCATCATCCCATTGTGGTGGCAGGATGAATGCCATGTCGCAACCGGGTGTCATCCATCGAGCACGCCGCGTCGTCACGCTCGACCACGCAGTACCGGTCGCCGAGGCGGTCGCGGTTCGTGACGGGCTGATTCTCGGGGTCGGCACCGTCGACGAAATGCGCGCCGCCTGGGGCCCGCTGCGGGTCGACGACACCTTTGCCGACAGCGTGCTCTTGCCCGGTTTCGTCGAGGCACATTCGCATTCGCTCGAGGGGGCGATCTGGGCGTGGGAGTACGCTGGCTTCTTCCCCCGGCTCGGCCCCGACGGCGAGCGCCGACCGGGCTGCCAGTCGTTCGACGCCCTGGTCGACCTGCTACGCCGCCTCGATGCCGAACTCGACGATCCGACCGAGTCGTTGATCGTCTGGGGGTTCGACCCGATCTACTTCGGTGGCGAGAGGTTGGCGGCCCGACACCTCGACGTGGTGTCGTCGACACGACCGATCTGTGTCATCCATGCCAGCTTGCACCTGATCACGGTGAACACGGCGCTGATGGAACGCGAGGGTTTCGCCGATGGTTGCGACGTCGAGGGTGTGCCGGTGGGTGGCGACGGGCGCGCGATCGGCGAGCTCCAGGAGCCACCTGCGATGTCGCTCGCCCGGCGCGAGATGGCGTTGCTGTTCGGCCAGCTCGGCGACCCGGCATCGCTGCGCCGATTCGCCGACATGGCGCGCGTCGTCGGTTGCACGACCGTCACCGAGCTCGGCGCGTCACGTCTCGCCGGGGACGACGATCTCGCCCTCTGGACCGAGGCCGCTTCCGCGGACGGTTTCCCGGCCCGACTCGTGCCGCTGCTGAACCCGGCCAGGGGGCAGCAGGGGACGCCGGACGAGATCGCCCGTCACGCGGTGGCGATCCGAGACAGCTCGACGCCCAAGGTGCGTTTCGGATTGGTGAAGATGGTCCTCGACGGTTCGATCCAGGGGTTCACGGCGCGCCTCAATCCGCCCGGATATCTGCCGCACCCGGATGGAACCGAGCGACCGAACGGCATCTGGCTGATCGAGCCCGAGCAGTTCTCGGCCTGGTTCGAGGCGTTCCATCGCGCCCACGTCACCGTGCACACCCACGTGAACGGCGATCAGGCGGTCGATCTGTTGCTCGACACCGTCGACGCAGCGCTGGCGAAGCACAGCTGGTTCGACCATCGTCACACGGCGCAGCACACCCAGCTCACCACCGCTGCTCAGTATCGGCGCATGGCCCGGCTCGGGATGAACGCCAACATCTTCTCCAACCACATCTTCTACTGGGGCGACCAGCACCGGGCGATCACGGTCGGCCCCGACCGGGCCGCCCGCATGGATGCTTGTGCGACTGCGGACCGCGAAGGGGTGAGGTACAGCGTTCATTCCGACGCATCGGTGACGCCGCTCGGCAGCCTGCACACGATGTGGTGCGCGGTCAACCGTGTCACAGCGAGCGGCGACGTGCTCGGCCCTGACGAACGGGTGTCGGTCGATCGGGCGTTGCGTGCGGTCACGATCGATGCTGCTCACCAGCTGCGGTTGGATCACGAGATCGGCACGATCCAGGCTGGCAAGCTGGCCGACTTCGTCGCTCTCGCCGACGATCCCTATGACGTCGACCCGATGGTGATCAAAGACATCGACGTGATCGCCACGATGGTCGGTGGCGAGATCACAGCACCGTGATCCCGAGGTTCGGCTGATGTTGTGGAACGGCCGCCGGGTGCCGTTCACCCTGCTCGGCGGCTACTTGGGGGCCGGCAAGACCACCATCGTCAACCATGTCGTCGGCAACGCAGGCGGTCGGCGGATCGTAGTGCTGGTGAACGATGTCGCTTCGGTCAACATCGACGCAGCGCTCATCGCCGATCATGACGGCACCACGCTGTCGCTGACCAACGGCTGTGTGTGTTGTGCGATCGCCGACGATTTCGCCCGAACGCTCGAACAGATACGAGAGATGCCCGAAGCGCCCGACTGTGTGCTGATGGAGCTGAGCGGTGTGGGCGAACCGGCGCGCGTGGCCCCGTGGGCGAACACGACCGGCTTCCGGCTCGATGGCATCGTGGTTGCCGCCGACGCCGACCAACTCGCCGAGCTCTGCGAGCGTCCGTTCGTGGGTGACACGATCGGCGAGCAGCTCCGAGCCGCCGACTTGGTGATGCTCACCAAGTCTGACATCGCCGCTGACGGTGGCTCAGCTGCACGACGACGGATACGAGCGGTTTCGTCGGCACCGATTCTCGACGTCGTCGACGGTGTGATCGATGTCGATGTGCTGCTCGGGCTCAGCGGGCCGATCGCGGTGGTCGGCGAGGCGGATCGCCTCCAGGCGCTGCCTTCTCTGGGTGGTACGCGGCCGGATCATCATGTGACTCGGCTGGTCGAACTGGGGTCGGTGACGCGCGACGAGCTGTCGTCGATCGTGGATTCGTTGTCGACGGCCGTCATCCGGGCCAAGGCACTCGTGCGATGTTCCGACGTGGAACCGCTGATGGAGGTCCATGTAGTGGGCACGCGGCGAACCGTTCGACCCCGGCCAGATCTCGACCGGGCGCGTGCCGTTCAGGCCATGGTGGTCATCACCGTCGTGGAGTGAGCGACGGGTTGCCGTGGCAGCATCGAAGTCGTCGACCGTGGTCCCGCAGACCGCGCCGACCATTGTGACGGCGCGATGCCGGCCTTCGGCATGACAGGCTGCCGTGTGCTCAGTCCCAGATGGCCAGGCGCGTCTCGAGGTCGAAGTAGTGGAGGTTCTCGGTCGCGACCGCGACCCTTGCGTTCTCGCCGCTGCGCACCCGTGACCGGGGGCTGAATCGACCGACTGCGTTTGCGCCCGCATCGCCGCCGGCTTCCTCGACGGCGTCGGGGTCGCCGGAGGCGACATTGGGTGCATCGAGGCGGAAGTGCACCATGATCTCCGAGCCGAGCGCCTCGAGCAGCGTGACGGGAGCGGTGAGGGTGCGGCCCTCGGGATGGTCGGTCTTGAACGCCGCGTCCTCGAAGTCTTCGGGGCGGATACCGAGTGCGATCTGCCTGCCGTCATAGTTGCGTAGCCCAGGGTGCTGGGCCAGTGATTCGGGAGCGAGTTCGAGGTTCTGGCTGCCGATCGTGACGGTGCCGCCTGCGTCGTTGATGGAGATCGTCGACTCGTACAGGTTCATCGAGGGCGACCCGATGAAGGCAGCGACGAAGATGTTGCTCGGCCGGTCGTACAAGTTCTGCGGCGTGTCGACCTGCTGCAGGTAGCCATCTTTGAGCACGGCGACGCGATCACCCATCGTCATCGCCTCGATCTGGTCGTGTGTCACGTACAACGTGGTCACGCCGAGGTCCCGCTGGAGCGACGCGATCTCGGCGCGCATCTGCACCCGCAGCTTGGCATCGAGGTTCGAGAGCGGCTCGTCCATCAGGAATGCGGCGGGCTGACGGACGATCGCGCGGCCCATCGCGACGCGCTGACGCTGGCCACCCGACAACTGGCCCGGCTTGCGGTCGAGGTTCGATGTGAGTTCGAGCACCTCGGCGGCCTTTCGGACCCGCTGGTCGATCTCGTCCTTGGGCACCTTCGCCAGCTTGAGCGCGAATCCGATGTTGTCGTAGACCGACATGTGTGGATACAAGGCGTAGTTCTGGAAGACCATCGCGATGTCGCGGTCTTTCGGCTCGACGTCGTTCACGACATGGTCACCGATCTTCATCTCGCCGCCGGAGATCGTCTCGAGCCCTGCGACCATGCGCAGTGCCGTCGACTTGCCACAGCCGGATGGGCCGACGAGCACCAGGAATTCGCGGTCCTGGATCTCGAGGCTGAGGTCATGGATCGCATGAAAGCCGTTGTCGTAGATCTTGTTGACGTTGTCGAGTACGACGGTGGCCATGGGAGCTCCTTGGGTGATGACACCAGCGAGCAGCTGGAAGATGCGGTCAGGGTGATGGCAGCGCCATCGTAGGCGGCCGAGCGGGGCAGGGCCAGCACGAGCCCACAAATGGGGATGAGGGCCCACGCCCAGACCCCTGAGGTCAGAGCGCGACGCAGCGCAGGATGAGAGCGGACTCGGGGTGCAGGGCGGGGAGTTGAAGTCCGAAATCGCCGAGCTGTCTGCCCGTCATCGTCACACCGCCGCTCATCCATGTCGGTATCGACCGGTTGGGTCCGAGACGTTCGCCGGGAAGCGGCAGGCGTTCGACCCGATACTGCCGGTCGGGTTCGAGCCCCGGCATGCGTAACGGCGGCGGGATGAGGCCGGCCGATGTGGTCACGACCGCGAAGCTGACGAGCGCCTCGGACCGGTCGGTGGCATAGACGCCATGGGCGACGTACGCATCCTCGGTGTCGAATCGCACCGAGTCGCCGGCGTGCAGCAGCGGGCGGAACCGTTGGTGCAGCGTCACGATCTCGTGCAGCGCATCGAGCTCGGCGTCCGTGAGCGACAACAGGTTCCATTCGACGCCGAGATGGCCGAACAGCGCGGTCGCGGCCCGGAACGCGAGGTCGTGCCGGCGCCCGGTCGTGTGCGATCGTTCGGGGCCGATGTGGGCGCCCATCAGCTCGGGTGGGATCAACATCGACGCACCGAGCTGGATCGTCTGCCGTTCGAGCGCGTCATTGCAGTCGCTGGTCCACACTCGTGAGGTTCGACGCAGGATCTCGTGGTCGACGCGGGCCCCACCCGACGAGCAGCTCTCGATCTCGACTTGGGGGTGGCGGTCGCGCAGCAGATCGAGCAAGCGGTACACGGCCACCGTCTGGGCGTGCGACCCGGCAGCGCCGTCGGCACCGCTGCCACCGATGTGGTCGCGGTTCATGTCCCATTTCACGAACGAGATCGCGTGGTCGCGCAGCAATGCGTCGAGCTGCTCGAACACGTGTGTGAACGCAGCCGGTCGAGCCAGGTCGAGAACGAGCTGATGGCGGGCGAGCACCGGCTCGTACCCGTCGGTGGTGAGTGCCCACTCGGGATGGGCCCGGTACAGCTCGCTGTCCGGACTGACCATCTCGGGTTCGACCCAGATGCCGAACTCCATGCCGAGACCGGTGACGTGTTCGATCAGTGGGCCGAGGCCGTTCGGGTGAGCATCGGGGGACACCCACCAGTCGCCCAGCCCCCTGGTGTCGTCCCGTCGGCCGGCGAACCACCCGTCGTCGAGCACGAAGCGTTCGATGCCCACGCGGGCGGCGCGGTCGGCCAGTTCTCGCAATCGATCGAGGTCGTGGTCGAAGTAGACCGCCTCCCAGGTGTTCACGAGCACCGGCCGCGGCCCGGCGGGGTGGGAGGGTCGGGCGCGGAGGTGCCGGTGGAACTGTTGCGTCGCCGCCGTGAGTCCTGCGTCGCTGTGCACCGCGATGACCTCTGGCGTGCGGTACGACTGACCCGGCTCGAGCGACAGCTCGCCAGGGTGCAGCAGCTCGCCCATCTGGAGATAGCGACGACCGTCGGGGAGGCGCTCGGCGAACCCTGTGTGGTTGCCGCTCCACGCCAGATGAGCACCCCACACCGAGCCCTGCCATTCGGCGAACGCAGGCGTTCCGGCGAAGATCAATGGCGGATGCTCGTGGGAGGCGCGACCGCGCCGGTTCTCGTACGTGAATGCCCCGTGGGGCCACGGCACACGAACGGGGTGGAACTCCCGGGTCCAACGCCCCGTGAACGTTCCGATCTCGGCGGCCTGTTGCGGAACCGGCAGGGTGATCGACAACGAGTCGAGCAGGTACCGCTCGGTGGGGCTGGTGTTCGTGATCTCGGCCTGCACGACCAGGGCGTCGTCCAGTTCGAACACGACCGTGAGCACGAGCGCTGCCACGTCATCGCGGGCGGTGACGGTGAGGCGGTGGCCATCCAACTCGTGGCCGGCCGGCACGAATCGAGGCGCCCATGCGACGCCTCGGCGTCGGTGCCCCCGCAATCCCGGGCGGCCCGGAAAACCGGATCCGTGCTCGGGCACGACGGAGATCGGTGCCACGACATCGGGTGAGCCATGGACGAGTGGGCGTTCCCCGGCCGTACCGAACGCAGATGGATCGGTCTCGGCACCCAGCGGCGCGCCCCAATGGACGATGACGGGGGCGCCTTGGGCGGTATCGACGACGATGTCGCTGCTACGTCCGCGGAGGTGGATCAGTTCCATTCGGGTGTCGGGCGCCCCAGCTGGCGTGTCCACGTCAGCCCTTGTTTGCGCCGAGCGTGAGGCCCGAGATGAACTGCTTCTGCAGGATGAGGTAGACGACCAGTGTCGGCAGGGCGATCATGATCGATGCTGCAGCGATCAGGTTGAAGTCGGTCGCGTACTGGCCGTTGAGGACGGCGATCGACGACGTGATCGGGCGCTCGTCGCCCTGGTTGAGCAGGACGGCGCCCCAGAAGAAGTCGTTGTACAACCAGGTGAACTCGAGCGTCGCGAGCGCTGCGAGAGCCGGTCGGGTCAGTGGGAGGATGACCTGGAAGAACTGCCTCAAGACGCCGGCTCCGTCGACGGCGGCAGCTTCGCCGAGCTCTTTGGGGATCGTCTTCATGTAGTTCGCCAGCACGAAGGTGCAGAACCCGACCTGGAAGGCGATGTGGATCAGGATCACGGCGATCTTGGTGCCGAGCAGGTTGCCGGTGTTGGTGTCGGACAGGATGTCGGGCCAGGGCACCCGCTTGTAGATCTGGAACAGAGGCTGGAACAGCACCTGCTGCGGCATCAGGTTGCCGGCGGTGAACAAGACGAGGAAGGCGATGTTGAACTTCCAGCTGAAGCGGGTGCAGGCAAAGGCGACCGCGGCAGACAGGAACAAGGTGATGAAGAGTGCCGGGATCACGATGAACGCCGTGTTGCCGAACGTCTTGCCCATCTCGCCGACGTTCCATGCGTCGCGATAGTTCTGAAGCGTCAACGTGTCGGGCGCAGAGAAGGGCCCGTTGACCTGCGTGTCCGACTCGTAGAACCGGAACGAGTTGTAGATCGCGGTACCGATCGGGATCAGCCAGGCGATCGCCACGGTGATCAAGAAGGTGTGCAACAGGATCCTGGCCGGCCTGATCCGCCTCCCGTCGCTGCGGCGCACGAGTTCCTGATCGGACACGGAGTCTGCGGTCGCAGTGCTCATTGTTCGGTCTCTCGGTAGTGGTTGTAGACGTACCAGATGATGAAGCCGAGGCACAGCAGCAACAGGACCACGCCGTAGGCGGACCCGATCCCCACGCGTCCCCCGCCTTCACCCAGCAGGCTCTTGGTGACCAGGGTGCCCATCACCTCGGTGCCTCGCGGCTCGTTGAGGGCGGCGATGATGTCGTAGGCCCGCAGTGCCTCGATCACGGTGATCACCGCGACCACGACGTTGATCGGCTTGAGCGCCGGGAACACCACGTTGCGGAAGCTCTGCCATTCGTTGCAGCCGTCGATCGACGCGGCCTCGCGGAGGGCGGGGTCGACTCCCTTCAGGCCGGCCAGGTACATCACCATGATGTAGCCGATGTGGCGCCAGGCCATGGCGATCAGCAGGGCTGCGAAGTTGCGTGACAACCCGAGCGGGAAGTCGAGGAACGGGATGTCGAACTGGAAGATCTTGGTTCCGTCGCCCACGAAGTCGATCGGTTCCCCCGGCCAGATGACATTGAGGAGGCCGCGATCGCGGGAGAACATGGTGCTCTTCCAGATGAACCCGACCACGGCGAGCGACAGCACGACGGGGAAGTAGTAGATGCTTTGGTAGACCCGGCCGCCGCGCAGGTTCTTGTCGAGCAGGTAGGCGAGCAACATGCCGATCGCCGAGCAGAAGAACAACCAGAACACCAGGATGAAGTTGTTGAACAGCGCCGGAAACAGGTTGGTGTCGAACACCGTGAAGATGAACCAGTAGTTCTGGAACCCGACCGCGCGGATATCGGTCAAGGGCGCGAGGTTGTCCCACTCGGTGAACGACAGCGCCGTCGTCGCCAGCGCCGGGACCCACACCAGGATGAGGTGCAAGAAGGCCGGCACACCGACCATTACCCCCAGCCAGAAGCGGTCACCCTTGCTGAGGGTGGTGTAGCGACGCCGACGCCGGCGGCGTCCCCTTGCAGGGGGATCTACCGCCGGCGTCGTATCGTCGATATGGTCGGTGACCGTCATCGGCCGCAGCTTGTCACACCTTCAGGATCACTCGAAGGTGTACGTCGCCTTCTGGGCCTCGATCGTGTCGAGGATCGTGTCGATCTTCGACGGGTCGGCGATGAAATCGGCGATGCCGATACCCACCACGTCTGCCGCGAACGACGGATCGGTGTCACGGTCGAGGAACTGGGCGATGTACTTGGAACCGCCGACCAGTTCGGCCGCCTTCTGTTGCAGCGAGTTGTACCCGCTGGTGTCGGCGGCGCCGTTGGCTGCGACGACAGACGGGTCGACACCGATGTACGCCTCGACCGCTTCCTTCGTACCCAGCGAGCCGAGCAGGGCCTTGGAGCCGTCGGCGTTCTTGGGACTGGCGGCCATCATGAAGCCGTCGATCGGGGCCTCGATCGCGTCTTGTCCGTGCTCGGGGTTGATCTCGGGGAACAGGAAGAAATCGATGTCGTCGATGATGTCCTGCTGGGTCGCACCGTCGAAGTTGCTGGTGATGAAGTTGCCGAGCAGGAACATGCCGGCCGACTTGTCTCCGATGACGTTGGCCCCGTCCTGCCACGTGCGCCCGTTCGCGTCGGGCTGGTAGTACGGAAGCAGCTCGGCCCACTTGGCGAAGACTTCCTTGACCCGGTCGTCGGTCCAGCTCTCCTTGCCACCCATCAGGGAGACATGGAAGTCGTAACCGTTGACGCGCATGTTGAGCATGTCGAACATGCCCATCTGGGGCCAACGGCCGTCATTGGCCCCGGCGAGCGGCGTGATGCCGTCGGTCTTCATCTGCTCGCACAGGGCGAGGAACTCGTCCCACGTGACCGGGATCGCGTAGCCCTTCTCCTCGAACAGGCTCTTGCGATAGTGCAGGCCCCATGCGTAGAAGTAGAACGGAACGAAGTACTGCTTGCCGTCGAGCGCAGTCGAGGCGTTCTTGAACCCTTCGCTCATGTCGCCGAGTCCGGTCCAGACGTCGCTGATGTCGCCGACGACGCCCTTCGAGGCGAATGCCCGCATGCGGTAACCGGCGAACCAGGCCATCACGTCGTCGGGCTGCTGGATGTAGGTGTTGAAGTTCTCTTGGTACGAGTTGTGGTCGACGGTGTTGATCTTGACGTCGAGGCCGCTCACCGCAACGGCTGCCGCCATGCCGGCCTTGGGCTTCTCGTCGGAGTAGTTCGAACCGAACGTGACCTCACCGAGGTCGGCGGGTGGAGCGGTGGCGGGTGCCGTGGTTGCCTCAGGGGCCGTGGTCGCCTCGGGGGCCGTGGTTGCCTCGGGGGCCGTGGTTGCCTCGGGGGCCGCGGTGGTGGCGGTCGTGTCGTCGTCTCCGCCACACGCGCTCAGGAATGCGGCGCCTCCGGCGGCGGCGGCACCACCGACGATGAGTTGGCGGCGATTGAGTGCGAACCCGACCTTCGACGGGCTCGGTGAACGCTCGGGCTGTTCAGACATGGCTCCCCCTCAGGATGTGGGTGTCGGGTGCACGGGATGTGCACGGGTTGTCCCTTCGAATATGGCGCGATCGAGCTGAATAGTCAAGATCTGCGTTCGATTATTTCCGAAATCGAACATATATCTGGTGGACTGACGGTCCAGAACGGGTCAATATGTTCGTTTCTGTTGACAAAACGATCGACATGGTCCATTCTCGTTGTGATGAGCAAACGGGGGCGTCCTTCGCTCGCCCGCCAACGCCGCGAGATGATCGTCAGTCAGGTGCGGCGTGTTGGGGCGGCACGCGTGACCGAACTTGCCGAACAGCTCGACGTGAGCGAGATGACGGTACGCCGCGACCTCGATGTGCTGCACGAGGCCGGCCTGATCGTCAAGGTGCACGGCGGCGCCACGGCTCGATACGAGCACCGGGCCGACGAGCCGGGCTTCGAGGCGAAGCTGCTGCGCAATACGCCGGAAAAGGCCGCGATAGCGGCGTCCGCTGCGATGTTCGCCGAGGCCGGCGCGGCGATCGGCATCTCCGCCGGAACCACCACCGTCCGTCTCGCCGCCGAACTGGTGTCGGTACCGAGGCTCACGGTGGTGACCAACAGCATCCCGGTCGCCGACGTGTTCCACGTCAATCCACGCGCCGACCGCACGATGATCCTGGTCGGTGGAGAGCGGACTCCGTCCGACGCGCTCGTCGGACCGGTGGCGGTGTCGTCGTTGAGATCGTTCCATCTCGACGCAGTGTTCATGGGCGTCCATGGCATCCACGAGCGATCGGGGTTCACGACCCCCAACCTGCTCGAGGCCGACACGAACAAGGCGTTCGTCGAATCGACCGATCAGCTCGTCGTCCTCGCCGACCATACGAAGTGGGGGCTCACCGGTCTCGCCGCGATCGCTCGGCTCGACCAGGCGGCCGTGCTCGTCACCGACGAAGCTCTCGACGATCACGCCAGGGAGGTGCTCGGCAACCAGGTCGGGCGGCTCGTGCTGACCAATCCCGATCTCGTCTCTGAACCCAGGAGTGCATGATGGCCACCGTCACGTTCGACCACGCGACCCGCATCTACCAGGAGGGCCATGCGCCGGCTGTCAACCGGCTCGACCTCCAGATCCAGGATGGCGAATTCCTGGTACTCGTCGGGCCGTCGGGATGTGGCAAGTCGACGACGCTCCGGATGCTCGCCGGGCTCGAGCCCGTCGACGGAGGTGTGATCCTGATCGGTGACCGCGATGTCACGATGGTGCCACCAAAGGATCGCGACATCGCGATGGTGTTCCAGTCGTATGCCCTCTATCCGCACATGACCGTCGCCGAGAACATCGGTTTCCACCTCAAGATCAAGGGGGTCGACAAGGAAGAACGCCGTCGTCGCGTGCGCGAGGCGGCCGACATCCTCGACCTCGGCGAGTTCTTGAATCGCAAGCCCGCCAAGCTGTCGGGTGGCCAGCGCCAGCGTGTCGCGATGGGTCGAGCGATCGTGCGTCAGCCGCAGGTGTTCTTGATGGACGAGCCGCTGTCCAATCTCGATGCGAAGCTGCGTGTCCAGACCCGCACACAGATCGCAGCGCTCCAGCGTCGGCTGGGCGTCACCACCGTGTACGTCACCCACGATCAGGTCGAGGCGATGACGATGGCCGACAGGGTGGCGGTGCTCAAGGACGGTGTGCTGCAGCAGTGCGCGTCGCCTCGTGACCTGTTCACCCACCCGATCAATCTCTTCGTGGCCGGGTTCATCGGTTCGCCCGCGATGAACCTGCTCGACGCCCGCGTCGTCGACGGCGCTGCCCATGTCGGTTCGCTAGCGGTGCCGCTCACTGCCGAACAACTGTCGGCGATCACCAGCGACGCCGTGGTCGTCGGGGTCCGTCCCGAGACGTTCGTCGTAGCCGGCGAAGGCGGGCTCGACGCGGTGGTCGAGTTGGTCGAAGAGCTCGGCTCCGAGTCGTACTTGTACTGCGACGCCCCCGGTGTCGACGGCAAGCAGGTCACCGTGCGCACCGAGGGTCTCAGCCCGGCATCGCGAGGAGACCGGGTCAGTCTCGTCCCCGGCGCCGCCGGTGTCCACCTGTTCGATGCCGTCACCGGAGCTCGTCTCGAGGGGAGTTGAGCGCTATGACCGAGATGCGAGTCGATCCGGTCCTCGGCACCATCGTCCACGTCGTCGGCAGCCGCCAGGCGCGGCCCAACCTCCCGTCTGCCGGGTGCCCGTTCTGTGTGGGTGGCCTCGAGGCACCTGAGCCGTACGACGTGCGTTGGTTCTCGAACCGTTGGCCGGCGATGCCCGGTCACCGCTGCGAGGTGGTGCTCTACACCCCCGACCACGACGCGACATTGCCGTCGCTCGGCGTGACAGGGGTACGGCGTGTCGTCGACCTGTGGGCCGAACGCACCGCTGCGCTCGGCGCCCGCGACGACGTCGACTATGTGCTCGCGTTCGAGAACCGCGGGCCCGAAGTGGGTGCCACGATCGCCCACCCTCACGGACAGATCTATGCCTACGATCACGTGCCCAGTCGGCAGGCGCGCCGTCTTGCGGGGGGATGGGCGCCCGATCCAGACCCGGGTGATCGTGTCGTGGCCGAGACGTCGGGCTGGCGCACCTGGGTTCCGTTCGCTCCGACGTTCCCGCTCTCGCTCGAAGTCGCGCCGTTGGGGCGGATCGCCGACCTGCCGTCGATGTCCGACGACGACCGAAACGCCTTGTCGGCCATGCTGGTCGACGTGTTCGGGCGGCTCGACGCCATGTTCGATCAGCCGCTGCCGTACATGATGTGGCTCAACCAGCGCCCCACGGTCGGCTCGGGGCACGACGACGCGTGGTTCAACATCGAGATCGTGTCGCCTTGGCGGTCGGCAGGCGTGCAACGCTTCATCGCTTCCGCCGAAGTCGCCTGCGAGGAATATTTCAATCCGGTCATCCCCGAAGACGTCGCCGCCCGCCTGCGCGAACTCGGCTGACCAGGTCATCCGCAAGCCAGACCGCCTGCAAGGAGGCGTCATGTTGCCAGTCATCGGAGATTTCAGCCCGTGGGCCGACCCCGCGGTCGTGCAGCTCAACCGGTTGCCGATGCATGTGCCGTTGTCGGGGGTTCGGCGTCGTTCGCTCGACGGTCAGTGGTCGCTCGAGATGTTCGACCATCCCGATCGCGTGCCGGCCGCCGCCCTGGCAGGCACGCGGCCGAATGCGGTCGGCGTGGCAGTGCCCGGCAACTGGACGATGCAGGACCTCGGCGGGTTCGTCGACCTGCCGCACTACACGAACGTGCAGATGCCGTTCCCCGGCCCCCCGCCTCGACTGCCCGACCGCAACGCGACCGGTGTGTACCGCCGCAGCATCACGGTCCCGGCGGGGTGGATGAAGCGTCGCACGGTGCTGCACGTGGGCGGAGCCGAGAGCGTGCACGCCGTCTATGTCAATGCCCGGTTCGTCGGTTACGGCACCGACAGTCGACTGCCGAGTGAGTACGACATCGGGCGGTACCTGAACCCGGGCGAGAACGAATTGGCGATCGTGGTGGTCCGCTACAGCGCCCACAGCTATGTCGAGGACCAGGACCAGTGGTGGATGGCAGGCCTGCACCGCTCGGTGTGGCTCGAATCCCGCCCGGCGGTACACATCGCGGACCTGCCGGTCGACGTCGATTACGACCCCGGCACCGGTGTCGGAACCGTGCAGGCCACCACCGTGGTCGACTTCGGGGGCGCTCCGGCGTCCGGCTGGTCGGTTCGCAGCACGCTGTCGGATCCGTCCGGCCGTCGGGTCGGCCGGATGCACGACGGCGCGGTTCCCCACCGCGATGCCCAGCCGTATGTGTTCCGGGGCTTCCAGGTCGAATCTCGATGGCAGGTGCCGCGAGCGAAGGCGTGGAGTGCCGAGACGCCGCAGCTCTACACCGTCACCGTCGAACTCGTCGACCCACGAGGCCGCGTCGTGCACACCGAAACCCAGTCGATCGGGATCCGGCGAGTCGAGGTTCGCGACCGGCGGCTGTTGGTGAACGCGCAGGCCCCCTGGATCTTCGGCGTCAACCGACACGATCACCACCCGGATCGGGGCAAGGCCGTCTCACGCGACGACATGTTGGCCGACCTGCAGGCGATGCGGGCACACAACATCAGCGCGATCCGCACCTCGCACTATCCGAACGATGACGCGTTCTACGAGCTGTGCGACGAGTTCGGCTTCTATCTCGTCGACGAAGCGAACATCGAGAGCCACGGCAACAACATGAGCCTGTGCCACGACCCTCGTTATCGCGAGGCCTGGCTGGCGCGCGGCGCCCGCATGGTGCAGCGCGACCGCAACCATCCCTCGATCATCCTGTGGAGTCTGGGCAACGAGAGCGGCTACGGCGACAACCACGATGCGCTCGCGGGCTGGATCCGGCGTGCCGATCCGACGCGTCCGCTGCACTACGAAGACGCAGTGCGCACCAAGGGGTGGGTCGACGGTGGCATACAGGCGACCGACCTCGTCTGCCCGATGTACCCCACCATCGACGCCATCCGCGAATACGGCGAGGCGGGCATCGGCACGCGCCCGCTGATCATGTGCGAGTACAGCCACGCAATGGGCAACAGCAACGGCTCGCTCGCCGACTACTGGGATGTGATCTCGGCAACGCCGGGGCTACAGGGCGGCTTCCTGTGGGAGTGGAAGGATCATGGCCTGCGACAACGTCTGCCCGACGGGCGCGTACGTCTGGCCTACGGAGGTCAGTTCGGCGACACCCCGAACGACTGCAACTTCGTGGCCGACGGCTTGATGTCGGCGGATCTCGAGCCCCATCCGGCGATGCGCGAGGTCGCCTGGGTGTACCGCCCCGTGACGGTGACCAGCGTGCGCTCGGGGCTGAGGATCGAGAACCGGCAGTCGTTCCTGGGGCTCGAAGGGCTGCGCGCCACGTGGGAGCTGCTGGTCGATGGCGAGGTTCGCCGGACCGGGGTGTTGAAGACACCGCGAATCGCGGCCGCCACGAGTGCCGTCGTGCCGTTGCCGTGTGCGATCCCCGACGGCGATCGCCACAGCGAGGTGCACATCACCGTTCGCTGGTCGACGCGTCGCGAGCAGTGGTACGCCCCGGCTGGACACGAGGTGGCCTGGGACCAGATCGAGCTGCGCAAGCGGCGGGCGCGCCCTGCGCCACCGATGGGGGCACAGGGTTCGGGAGACGATCTCGTCGGTCCGCGGCTCAACCTGTGGCGTGCGCCCACCGACAATGACGGCTTCAAGTTGATGCCCGACCTCGCGCTGCGGCTCGGTGTCGGAGGTCAGGCGTTGAAGGCCTGGCAGGAGGCCGGTGTCGACCGGGTGGATCCCGATTCGCTCGTCACCCATGAGGTCACCACCGAGCACCACGACCACGGAACCACGTATCGCCATGTCGTCGACGTACCCGAATCACTGGCCGATCTCCCGCGTGTCGGTGTGTGCTTCACGCTCCCCGCACGGTTCGACGCTGTGCGGTGGCACGGCCGCGGTCCGCACGAGAACTATCCCGACCGCAACCGGTCGGCCGTGCTCGGTGTCTGGAACGGCCCTCCCGACGAGTCGCCCTATCTCGTGCCGCAAGAGTTCGGACTGCGCACCGACTGCCGCTGGTTCGAGGCGATCGACACCGCAGCGGGTGAGGTCGTGCGGGTCGACGTCATCGGAGCACAGACCATGCACGTGTCGGCGACCCATCACAGCGCGGACGACCTGTTCGGCGCCGCGACCTCCACCGAGTTGACGCGGCGCGACGATCTGATCGTGTGCCTCGACGCGGCTCATCGAGGGCTCGGCACCGCCAGCTGCGGGCCCGACGTGCTGCCGCAGTACCGGTTGCCGGCGGGCCGCTACGAGTTCTCGTACCGGGTGAGCGTGACGAACTGATCAGGACAGGCTGATCAGCCCAGGCGTTCGAGCACGTTCCGTGTGACGCGCCCCACCATCGGATCACGCAGGCCGAACACCCAGTCGGTGCTGCCGACCGTGACCACCTCGCCCGCCGCGGTGCCGAAAGGCCGGCATACCAGCATGACCGCATTGCCGTGGCGCACCTTGGCGAAGGCGTCGTCGCCACCGCCGTATGCACGCTCGGCGATGAACTCGAGATCGCCCTGGTCGTCGAGCGCCGCGATCGACGCCGGGTACTCGCCCATCATCAGATTGCTGGCCGGCGTGACGCACACGATCTCGACGTCGTGGGGATCCGGCAGCAACGGGTCGACGAGGACCACCGGCAGGTTGATGTCGTCGAACGTGAAGCGCGTGCCCACGGTTTCGTACCCGACCACGCCGTCATCGGCGCCGAGTACGTCGCCGTACCGGAGCCCCGTGCCCTCGAGCATCCAGTGATCGTTCCGGTAGACGACGAACCCACCGACGCCGCGTGGCGTCGCCTGGCCGAACCGGCTGTACAGGCCGTACATCGACGATGCGGCGAGGAACCGGCTCTCGGGTCGTCCGATCACGGGGTCACACCACATGCCGGTCATCGCCGCCGGATCGGCAGCTCGTACGGGGTCGTCGAGATGGGCCGAGTACTTGTGGCAGACCATCGCCGAGCCGTCGTCGGTGAGGCGAACCTGCCAGAAGATCGTGTTGCCCGAGAACGACGCGTAGTTGCCGCCGTCGGCGACGAACTGCTCGACGGCGTCGCGCTGCGCGCCCGACCAGTACTCGTCGTGGCCGGCGCCGATCACCAGTCGGTACCCGTCGGTGAGCCCGTCGACGAGTTCGAGATCGCTCGAGACCGCATAGTCGAATTCGAGGCCGGACCGCTCGGCCCACTCGACGAACCGGCGGTCGTACGTGAACCAGCCGGCCGAGCCCATGTACCCCGGATAGCCGTGCTCGTACCGATACGACTGATAGACCTCGCCGTCGACATCGGGCTCCTCGCCGCGCCGGCGGGGTCGTGCCTTGCGGTCGTCGCGATCGGTTGCCGGCCGCGACAGCATCCCGCGCCCGAACGGTCGTCGGAACGAGACCTGGTTGCCGCCCGTGTACAGGCTGCGTCCGCCCCAGTCGTTGTACGCGTTCCAGGTGTTGGTCGCGAGCACGAACAAGGCCCGCTTGCGATGCTCGCTCGAACGAACGACGAAGCATGCGTGTCCGGTGCGGCGATCGGGTGGGGCGCCGTTCGCCGTCATCTCGACGAGGTAGAGGCCGCTGCGCCAGCTCGGGTCGACGGGGATCTCGACCGAGGTGTCCCAACCACACCCTGATGCATCAGCGGTCGCCGGGGTCGGTTGCAGCGACCCGCCGACGCCCCGCGCCGACCACACCTGCTCGATCGAGCCGCCCCACCGCGAGACGGTGACGTCGAAGTTGGTCTCCGAGGTCGACACGCACAGCTCGACGATCTCGCCCGCCGAGTAGCTGAGCTGCCCGCAATACCCTTCGATCGCGTCGTAGTGCGTGATGTCGTCGGCCATCGCCACTGTCTACCCGGTCAGGTCGGGGCCGCAGCGGTCGAGACGCGCGAGGGCCGAGGTGGGCGAACCCACCTCGGCCCGTGCGACGACGCCGGCAGGACCGGCATGTCGTGTTGTCAGAGGTTGAGCGTGATGCAGATCGCGTAGACCGTCGTGATCTTGCCGGCCGCCGTTTCGTCGGCCGTGCGCACGTCGCCGAACCACCCGGTCGGGTTGTCCGAATCGGCGGGCTCGGGTCGGCTCGACCGGACGTTCATCTCGACGTCCTCGGGGTTTTCGACGCCGCCGGAGATCGCGATCTCACCTACGTTGCACGACACGGTGACCTGTGCGTTGGCCCCCGTGGCGGTGCTGTTGAGCTTGATCGTGACGTCCTGCTTGGCGACTCGGACGTTGCTGATCGTGCCCTTCAGAGCGACGACGGGTTGGTAGAAGCCGACGACGTCGGCGATCACGTCGACGTTGCCGAACCGGTTGTACAGCGACACCGTGCCGGTCGGCGACAACGCGACGTCGACCTTGTTGGGTGTCGGTGGGGCGCCGGGGGTCCAGTTCAGGTTCGAGGTGCCGGGCCTGGTGGCGTTGCTGGGCCACAGGGTCAGGAAGCTGCTCTTGGTGCCGCCCACCGCCGTGACGTTCATCGCGACGCCCGTTGCGGTCGCCGGGATCACGCACTGGCCGTTGGTGCCGCGGACCTTCGCGGTCTGGGTCTTGTTCTCGGTGAACGTGCTGAGCACGCCGATCTTGTTGGCGGGGCGGGTGTCGAGCAACCGGCACGGCGTCATCGACACGAATGCCGAGGGTTCGCTCTCGCCGGCGCCCGAGGTGAGTTGGGCACCGGCCAGGCTGCCGATGACGAGCACGGCGGCGACTGCGAGTGCATGTGTTCGTTTCATGGTGTCATCCCTCGAGAAGATCACTGGTTGAGGGTGATGCAGACGGCGTACACGGTCGCGGTATAGGTGGTCGCGCCCGGCGTTGCGCTGCGCACGTCGCCGAACCATCCGGTCGGGTTGGGCTGGCCGTCCGGGTACGGCTTGCTCGACCGTGTGTTCAGGGGGGACTGCTCGGGGTTCTCGACGCCGCCGGCGATCGCCACCATGCCGGCGGGGCAGAGGACGAACCCTGACCCCCTGACGCCTGTCGAAGGATCAGGGTTGGACTCGATGGCGATCGGCGCGGTGACCGTCTTGACCGCGCTCACGGTGCCCTTGCCGGCCACGACGGGTTCGTAGTACCCGACGATGTCGGCGATCACGTCGACGTTGCCGAACCGGTTGTACAGCGACACCTTGCCGTTGTACGACAATGCGACGTCGACCTTGT
>JAHEDX010000112.1 GCA_024641005.1 Acidimicrobiaceae bacterium | reverse complement strand
CGAGTCCCGGACCGATCGACGGAGGCAGCGGACGCTCGCCCGGCAGGCTGGGCGGCAGCGGCACGCTCTGTGCGAGTTCGAGCGTGACACCACCGACGGCGTCGATGACCTCGGTGAAGCCCTGCATGTTGACCAGTGCGAAGTCGTCGATCTGGACATCGAGCGAGTACCCGATCGCCTGCGACAGCGCTACCGCCTCGGGCTGGAGGCCCGAGGACCCGTACGACTCGACCAACTCCGGATGGGTCGAGACATAGGGGAACACGGCGTTCGCCAGATCGTCGAATCCATCGGGGAACCGATCGGCGAGCGGGCTCCCAGGCGGAAACCGCAGCCGCGTGAGATTGCGCGGGACCGAGATCAGCGCGGTGCGGCCCGACGCCTCGTGGATCGTGACCAGGATCATCGTGTCGGTGCGCAACCCCCATCGGCCGGGGCCGGCGTCGCCACCGAGCAGCAAGATCGTCTTGACCGCCTCCGGGTCGACACCGGCGGCCGGATCTGCCGGTTCGAACAGCGCGTCACCGTTGCCCGAGGCGAACACATTGCCCACCACCGTCCTCGCCTCGTTGGCGCGCAGCGCCACCCACAGCGCTGGTGAACCCAGCGTCAGGATGATCAGTGTGGCGATGGCCGTCTTGCTTCCGATGCCGGGCGCGCGCTTGAACGCGTTGGCGATCTCGGCGATCGCGAGCAAACGAGCGATCACCGCGGCCAACCCGACCGCAGCGATCACGAGTAGGAATGTCGGATCGAGTGCGAGCCCGATCAAGTCGTCCCGACCGGTGTAGACGCGGATCACCACGATGACCGGCAGTACGACGCCGACGATGAAGAGCAGCACACCGATCACCGGTGACCGTCGCAGCGCGGTGATGCCCGGCAGGAAGACCGACGTGGCCATCTCGGCGACCACACCGTCGCCGCTGTCCCGCCCGCCGCTCGTGCGGCGACCGAGTTCGGCGAGCCCTCTCAGGGCCTTGGTTTCTGTCGTGTGTGGCATCGCACGCGCACTCTAAGGGCCTCGGCGGGCAGACCGACCGCGGGCGGCGTGCGACACTTGCGTGGCATGCGTTACGACGAACGGCCGACCGACCCGACTCCGTTGTCCACCAGCGATCTGCCGCCGACGCCGGTGCGCGACCGCAATATTCCGGCGTCGGCATGGCGAGAGGCACCCGAGACCCTGCTATCGCTCGGAGCGGATCTACCCGGGGCTCCCATCGCTGAATACAAGCGCCGCATCGGGCCGTGGATCCTGTGGAGGGCCGGGCCTGCCAAGGGTGCTGACGCCTGCTACTGGGTGTGTCACGAACGCGACCTGACACGCTCGTACACGTTCCGGCTGTTCGCCGACGGTTCGGGGTCGGGGGTCGGGCCGGATGGCGCGACCGTCGTTCGCTTCAGGGAGTGGAAAGAGTCGCTCCGCGACCACCGCTGACGCTGCCTGCAACGATGGAGTGGATCACCCGCGACGGCTTGCTCGGTCGCTCGTGGCCATCAATACCCGGACGGTTGGCCGGTGACGAGCGCGACGCGGACCGCACCGACGATGCGCGCCATTTCGCCGAAATCGGGGTGATCCACGTCGACCAGCGGCGGCACCAGACCCACCGACTCGACGATCGCCGTCTGACCCCCGATCACGTTGAGCATGTCGGCCAGTTCATCCGGGCTGAGCGACGTGCGCAGCGTGCCGCCGATCGCGGAGGCGACCCGGCTGAATCTGAGGGCGACGTCGTTGAACGAGATCTGTGTCGCCAGCGCTTCGAGGAGATGGCGCTGGCGTGCGGTGCGCTGGTAGTCGCTGTCGGCCTTGCGGCTGCGGACGTAACCCAGCGCGGTCGTGCCATCCATGTGGATGAGTCCCGGGCCGATCGTGTCGGGATACTCCGACCGCGCGCCGGGGACGTTGCCGGGCATCGGTAACACCTTGGGTACGTACACGGTGACGCCACCCAACGCGTCGATCAGTTCGAGAAAGCCCTGCATGTCGATCAGGACGTAGTCATGGATCGTCACGTCGAGCGAATAGCCGATTGCCTGGGCCGTCGCCACGACACCGGGCTGGACGCCCTCGACCTCGTATGCATCCCGGAGTTCGGGCCGCGACGAGACGATCGGGTACACCGCATTGGCGATCTCGGTGAAGCCATACGGATAGCGCTCCTCGAGTGCCGTGCCCGGCGGGAACAACAAGCCGTCCAGGTCCCTCGGGATCGACACCAGCGAGGCTCTGCCCGACGGGCGGTGCAGGCTGAACAGCATCATCGTGTCGGTCCTGAGCCCGCCTCGACCGGGCCCGGCATCGCCACCGAGCAACAACACGTTCGTGACGTCGGCGACCAGGGCCGGATCGACGCCAGATTGTGGGCGTTCCGGTTTGGGCGGCACCGTGGTGGTCGTCGTGGTCGGGCCGATGGTGGTCGTCGAAGCGGTCGGTATCGACGTCGACGTGCCGGCGACCGGTTCAGTCGTGGACGTGGTCGTGCTCGTCGCAACAGACGATGTCGTCGTCGCGGAAGCGTCGAACAGGGGCTCGTCGGGCTGTCCGGCGAACGCCGGCGCGATCGAGGCGCGAGCGCGACCGACCTGCACGACCCCGATCAGCATCGGCGCGCAGACGGCGATCACCAGCACGACCGCCCAGCCGTCTCCAGGGTTCCACGATCGGTCCGGTCGGTTCACGTGCCACACCTCGGCGACCGACACCAGCCGCGCCAACAGGGCGAGCATCCCACCGAACATCGTCCAGGCGAGATATCCGGAGTCGAGGGTGAGCGCCACCCAGTTCCGCCCCGAGGCGATCGCATACACGGCGATCGCCAGCGGCACCAGCACGCCCGCGCAGAACAGTGCGATCGCCAGCCAACGATGGCGCTGTCGCGCCTGCCACCCCGGTATGAGAACCGCAACCGCGATCTCGGACAACACCGCTGATTTCTCCTATCCGCGTAGTGATAATGCCAGTTGACGCATCGTAGACTCGCAGGCATGACCGAGCTGTTCCAGGTCGTCGGCCTGCGCGTACGACCCGCCACTGAACAGGGTGCCATCCCCGGCGACGAGATCCTCAAGGGTCTCGACCTCACGGTACGTGCCGGCGAGGTCCACGCCATCATGGGCCCCAACGGTTCGGGCAAGAGCACACTGGGCAACACCCTGCTCGGCTCGCCCGAGTACGAGGTGACGGCCGGTTCGATCCGGTTCCAAGGCGATGACGTGACCGACTGGCCCGCCGACGAGCGCGCCAAGGCCGGCATGTTCCTGGCGTTCCAGTACCCGCAGGAGATCGCCGGCGTCTCGGTGATCCAGTTCCTTCGTCAGGCGCTGTCGGCCCGCAAGGGGCTCGATTTGTCGGTGCTCGAGTTGCGACTCGCCACGATGGACTGGATGAAGCGACTGGGGATGGACTCGTCCTTCGTCGACCGGTATCTCAACGAGGGGTTCTCGGGCGGCGAGAAGAAGCGCAACGAGATCATGCAGATGGCCATTCTCGAACCCGAGTTGGCGATCCTCGACGAGACCGACTCGGGGCTCGACATCGACGCGCTCCGCATCGTCGCCCAGGGCATCCGGGAGGTGCGCGCCGAACGCCCCGAGATGGGCGTCGTGCTGGTCACCCACTACCAGCGACTGCTCGACGAGATCCAACCAGATCATGTGCACATCATGGTCGGCGGACGCATCGTCCAGTCGGGCGGCATGGAATTGGTCGAGCAGCTCGAACGTGACGGATACGAAGCGTTCCGGACACACGCTTGAGAAGGATCGGATCGTGACCATCGACTGGGACACCGTACGCGCCGACTTCCCGATCTTGCGACGCGAGATCGATGGAGCACCCATCGTCTACCTCGACTCGGGCAACACGTCGCAAAAGCCTCGCCAGGTCATCGAGGCGATGGACGACTTCCTCCGGACGTCGTACGCCCCCATCAACCGCAGTGCCTACCGCCTCGCTGGCGAGGCGACCGATCGTTTCGAGAGCGCTCGCGCCTCGGTCGCACGGTTCGTCAACGCTCCATCGGCTGACGAGATCGTCTTCACCAAGAACGCCACCGAGGCGCTGAACCTCGTGGCGGCTTCGTGGGGTGGAGCCAACCTGGGCCCCGGCGACGCGGTCGTGCTCACCCATCTCGAACACCACGCCAACATCGTGCCCTGGCAGATGCTCGCGGCCAAGCAGGGGTTCGAGCTGCGCTGGGTGCCGCTCACCACCGACGGTCAACTCGACCTGACCGATCTCGACCGGCTGCTGACCGGGGCCAAGGCCTTCGCCTTCACCGCTATGAGCAATGTGCTCGGCACCATTCCACCCGTCACCCACCTGGTGAGCGCGGCCCACGACGCCGGAGCGGTCGCGATCGTCGACGCCTGCCAGTTCACGCCTCACAACGTCACGGACGTGCAGGCGTGGGACGCCGATTTCGTCGCGTTCTCCAGCCACAAGATGTGTGGGCCCTCGGGCGTGGGGGCACTCTGGGGCCGCATGGAACTGCTGGACGCGATGCCTCCGTACATCGGCGGCGGCAACATGATCGCCGACGTTCGGCTCGACGGGTTCACGACGGCTCCCGTTCCGGCCAAGTTCGAGGCGGGCACACCCCCGATCGTCGAGGTGATCGGCTTCGGCGCCGCCGTCGAGTATCTCGAGTCGATCGGTATGGCTGCAGTACGGCAACACGAGATCGAACTCACGCGCTACGCGATCGACACGCTGGGCGAACGCTACGGCGATGACATCACGATTCAGGGGCCCGACAATGTCGAGGTGCGCGGCGGGGTGCTGAGCTTCAAGTTCCGTGACATCCACCCCCACGACATCAGCCAGGTGCTCGACCAGCACAACGTGTGCGTCCGAGCGGGCCACCACTGTGCCAAGCCGTTGATGCGGGTCCTCGGGGTAAACGCCACCGCCCGCGCCAGCCTGTACCTCTACAACGACCGATCCGACATCGATGCGCTGGCCGACGCGCTCGACGGCGCGAGCGATATCTTCGGTTTCTGACCAACCTCGGGAGACACCATGCCTGGCCTCGAAGACCTCTACCGAGAGATCATCCTCGATCACTACCGCTCGCCCCGCAATCGGGGCGAGTTGCCGGTTCCTCCGGCCCGTCACGCCGAGGGTCACAATCCTCTGTGCGGTGACGAGATCACGATCTATCTCTCTGTCGACGACGATGTCGTCAGCGATGTCAAGGTTGCGGGCCAGGGCTGTTCGATATCGCAGTCGTCGGCATCGATGATGAGCGCCGCCGTCAAGGGCAAGACCGTCCCCGAGGTGCGCTCTCTCGTCAAGAAGTTCAAGGGCATGATGTCGATCGACACTGGCGACGACCCTCCTTCGATCGATGTGCCGCTCGGCGACCTCGAGGCGCTCCAGGGCGTCGTCAAGTTCCCGGTGCGCATCAAGTGCGCCACGCTCGCGTGGAACACACTGCTCGAGGCACTCGACGCGCCGATTCCCTCTGATACCTGATCCGGCGGGCGCACCTGCCACAGTCGAGGCGATGCGCGAGAATCAGCAACCGAGCGAAGCCGAAGCGATCGCGACGGCACGGGCACGCGCCGGCCGTGCGATACGAGAGATCAGCCATGCGTTCATCGGTCGGCACGCGACGATCGACCAGATCGACCATCTGAGCGATGTGCTCGAGGCGATCACGGCCGAGCTGTGGCCGGCCGAGCTGCGCACGCGCGGCGGACACGACTTCGCGAACGAGCAGCAGGTCGATCTGCCACAGGGCCGTTTCGAGACGACCTTCGACGATCGGCCCGTGTCGGGGCGATCGTCGCCATGGGGCCTCGATCTCGACCTCCACCGGTACGGCGACGAGATCGAAGCCCTCGTGACCTTGCGATCGGCCCACGAAGGCGCCCCCGATCGCAGCCATGGCGGGGTGGTCGCGGCATTGTTCGACGACGTGTTCGGCTATGTGCTCGGGGTGGTCCATCAGCCGGCGTTCACCGGTGATCTCTACATCCGCTACGAGGCCCCCACTCCCCTGTTCCGTCCCCTGGCGTGCCGTGTGCGCCTGTCCGAGCGGGTCGGCAGGAAGCTGCTGCTCACCGGTGAGCTGACCGATGTCGAGTCCGGCCACGTACTCGCGACCGCAAAGGCCACCTTCATCGCGGTCGACCCGGCGGCGTTCGCTCGTCAGACCGCCGAGCGACCGGCGCCGCCCGACGAATCGACGTGATCAAGTACCTGGGCTCCAAGCGCCGGCTCGTACCGGTGCTCGGCGAGTTGCTCGAGCGGTCGGGGGCCCGCACCGCAGTCGACCTGTTCACCGGCACGACGCGCGTTGCGCAGGAGTTCAAACTGCGCGGCGCAACGGTCACCGCGGTCGACAGCGCCCGCTACTCGGAGATGTTCGCACGGACCTGGATCGAGGCCGACGCCGACTCGATCAGCCGAAGGGAGCTCGAGTCGGTGATCGACGAGCTCAACGCACTCCCTGGTTCGCCCGGGTATGTCACGGACACGTTTTGCGTGCAGTCACGCTTCTTCCAACCCCACAACGGTGAACGCATCGATGCGATCCGCAACGCGATCGCGCGGGATCATGCGGGGTCCGAGCTCGAGCCGTTGCTGTTGACGAGCCTGCTGCTCGCCGCCGACAAGGTCGACTCGACGGCCGGGTTGCAGATGGCCTACATCAAGCAATGGGCGCCCCGGTCGTACAAGCCTTTGGTGCTGCAGGCACCGACGTTGCTGGCGGGTAACGGCCGAGCCGTGCGCGGCGACGCAGTCGAACTGGCGGGCACGCTCGGGCAGTTCGACCTCGCCTACCTCGACCCTCCGTACAACCAGCACCGGTACTTCACGAACTATCACGTGTGGGAGACGATCGTGGCGTGGGACCATCCCGAGCACTACGGCGTGGCCTGCAAGCGTGTCGATGCCCGAGACGAGGAGACCAAGAGCGTCTTCAATCGCAAGCGCGCGATGCCCGATGCGCTTCGGCGCACGATCGCTGCCGTCGACGCGGAGGTGGTCGTCGTGTCCTACAACGACGAGTCGTGGCTCTCGCTCGACGAGCTGCGAAACATGTGCGGTGTCCACGGCGACGTGGTCGCGTTGGCGTTCGATTCGAAGCGCTACGTCGGTGCCCAGATCGGCATCCACGACCCGTCCGGCAACAAGGTCGGTGAGGTGAGCCATACCCGCAACCTCGAATATGTGTTGGTGGCCGGCCCGGCGAACCGTGTGGCCGCGATGGCCGCGCCCTTCGCCGAGGCGTTCGTGGACTGAGCGTCGATCATTCGCTGGCGAGCCTTGTTTCACCTGCCGGATGGATGCTCCGAAACCATGTGACACCCCTTCGTCATACTGGTCCCATCCGACTTCCCCAATCCGTACCGGCTACCGATTGGACAGAACCGATGAGACCATCCGACACCGATGCCCTGTACGGGGTGTTGCGTGTGGCCGACCCCGATGTGTTGGACGGCGAAGCGCTGGCCGTGCTCACCTCACAGATCGCTCAGCTGAAAAGCTGGTGCGACTCGCTGCAGGTTCGAACCACTCGACGACAACGGGCGCTGGCGGCCGAGGGCCGTGCCGACGATCCTCGCAACACGCTCTCGAAGCACGGACGCAACTCCGCCAGAGACGCCCGCGCGGCCAACGAGCGCGAAGCCGTGTGTTCGACTGTGCCCGGGTTCGAGGACGCCTTGGCGTCGGGAACGATCGCCGCCGGCCATGTCGACGCGATCGCCAACGCCACACGCAACCTCGACGACACGTTGATCGCCGAGTTCAACGCGTGTCACGACGACCTGCTGATCGATGCCTGCCGACTCGGCGTGGACGCGTTCGAGCGCGGATGCCGTGATCTCGCGCGGCAGTTGGCGTCACGCTCGGCCACCGGCTCGGATGCAGCCGAGCTCGATCGCCAGCGCGCCGGGTCGCGAGTCCGCCGCTGGGTCGATCGCGCGACGGGCATGTGCCACACCCATCTCGAGCTCGATCCGGTCCGCGATCGGGCGCTCTGGTCCGCGATCGATGCGGCGCGGGCGACGTTGCGTCAACACGACGGCAACCGACGAACCCCGTGGGATCAGCTCAGCGTCGATGCGGTGATCGCCGCGATCGGCGGTGGCGAGCACGCCGATCGCGTCCCCGAGATCACCGTGCTCGTCGATCACCGATCGCTGGTGCGCGGCCTGCATGCACAGGGGATCTGCGAAGCCGACGACGGCACCGCACTGCCGGTGTCCACGGTGAGACGACTGTGTTGCGATGCCGAGATCATTCCCGTCGTGCTCGGCGGCGACGGACAGGTGCTCGATGTCGGCATGTCGCGACGAACCGCCAACCGGGTCCAGCGTCGAGCGCTCCGAGCGATGCACCGCACCTGCGCCCACCCCGACTGCACCGTTCCGTTCGATGCGTGCCGGATCCACCACGTGGTCCCGTGGCTCCGGCACGGACCGACCGATATCGACAATTTGATACCGGTGTGTGAGACCCATCACCATCTCGTCCACGAAGGCGGCTGGGGCCTGACCATGACACCCGACCGGGTCGCCACCTGGA
>JAHEDX010000046.1 GCA_024641005.1 Acidimicrobiaceae bacterium | reverse complement strand
GGATTGCATTGGAGACCGCGACCACGGCCTCGTCCTGGCCGATGACACGCTCGTGCAACGCGTCCTCGAGATGGATCAGTTTGGACATCTCGGATTCCATCAGCCGGGTCATGGGCACGCCAGTCCATTTGGACACGACTTCGGCGATGTCCTCGGCGTCGACCTCTTCCTTGAGCATCCGCTCGGTGCCCTGCAGGTCGTCGAGGTGCTCGGTGGCGTCCTCGATCCGACGTTCGAGTTCGGGCACTCGGCCGTATCGAATTTCGGCCGCAACATTGAGATCGGTCTCGCGTTCGAGCTGGGTGCGAAGGTGCTCGAGTTCTTCCTTGAGATTGCGGATCGCGTCGATCGCCTGCTTCTCGCCCTCCCAGTGGCCCTTCATGCGGGCGAGTTCGACGTTGAGCTCGGCGAGCTCGGAGTGCAGTGCCTCGAGCCGCTCGATCGACACGGCGTCGCTCTCCTTCTCGAGGGCGACCTGCTCGATCTCGAGCTGGAGGATGCGACGCTCGACGACGTCGATCTCGGTCGGCATCGAGTCGATTTCGATCCGCAGCTTGGACGCCGCCTCGTCGACGAGGTCGATCGCCTTGTCGGGCAGGAACCGGTTGGTGAGGTAGCGGTTGGACAGCACGGCAGCACTGACCAGGGCCGAGTCCTGGATGCGTACGCCGTGGTGTACCTCGTATCGCTCTTTGAGCCCGCGCAGGATGCCGACGGTGTCCTCGACCGATGGCTCACCGACGTAGACCTGCTGGAACCTGCGCTCGAGGGCTGGGTCCTTCTCGACATACTTGCGGTACTCGTCGAGGGTGGTGGCGCCGATCATGCGCAGTTCGCCGCGCGCCAACATGGGCTTGATCATGTTGCCGGCGTCCATCGCCCCCTCGGCGCCACCGGCGCCGACGATCGTGTGGAGCTCGTCGACGAAGGTGATGACCTCACCGGCCGCGTCGGTGATCTCCTTGAGCACGGCCTTGAGGCGTTCCTCGAACTCGCCCCGGTACTTGGCGCCGGCGAGCATCGAGGCGATGTCGAGCGCGATCAGTCGTTTGCCCTTGAGCCCTTCGGGCACGTCGCCGTCCGCGATTCGACGCGCGAGGCCCTCGACGATCGCGGTCTTGCCGACCCCGGGCTCACCGATCAACACCGGATTGTTCTTCGTGCGACGCGACAGCACCTGAATGACGCGCCGGATCTCGTCGTCGCGGCCGATGACCGGATCGATCTTGCCGTCGGCAGCTCGGGCGGTGAGGTCTTGGCCGTACTTCTCGAGCGCGGCGAACTTCTCTTCGGGGTTTTGATCGGTGACGCGATGGCTGCCTCGCACATCGCGCAGCACACCGAGCAGTTCCTCGGTGCCGACCCCGAGCCGGTCGCTCATTGCCAACAGCAGATGCTCGACCGACAGATAGTCGTCGCGCAGATCCTTGCGGTACTGCTCGGCGCGGTCGACGACCGTCGAGAGCTCGCGTCCCATCCGGGGCTCGGAGCCACCGTGGGCCTGCGGGAGCTTGTCGACTGCTGCCAGGGCGCGATCGCGCACCATGCCGGGTGACTGGCCGAGCTTCGCCAGCACCGGGGCAACCACCGTGTTCTCCTGGCTGGTGATCGCCACCAACAAGTGGTCGGGGGTGAGCTCGGGATGCTGCCCGGCCTTGGCCTGGTCGATGGCCGCAGCGAACGCTTCTTGAGTCTTGACCGTCCATGTTTTCGGATCGAACGCCATGCGGTGAGCGTACCAGCGCCACGGTGATCCTGATACATCACGACTCAGGTTTCATGAGTCACCGAATCGATTATCTCGTTCGGCTCACCGAGACGTCGACCGCCAGGGCCGTACCGGAAGTGGCGTACCCGGCGGCGTCGACCGACGCGAAGAACGAGATGACGTCGGGATCGATGGTCTCGTCGACGTGATTCACATAGTTCGCCGGATGGTGGCCCCAGCCACGAGGCCCTCCATCGAACACGTCGACGATCTGCCTGTCGGTCACGCGCTGGGTCCCGGTCTTGAGGGTGAACAGATCATCGACCCCGTCGACGACGGCGTCCGGTCGTCCCGCCGCAAGCCCGGCCGACACCTCGACGAGGGCGTCCGACTTTCGCGCGAGACCGGCGACCCCGTCGACGGCCACCCCGAACTCGTGGCGGGCGACACCACCCAGGTGTCCCAGGACCCCGAGGGGATCCAGATCGATCACACTGTCGACCAGCCCCTTGCCCTCGTCGATCACACCGGTGACATGGCCACTCCCGACGCCTTCGACGATGACGGCAGCGTCTCGGTCGTTCTGCAGCACCAGCACCTCTGTGGACCGAGCGACGCTCGCGAGTTGCGGTTGAGAGTGGTAGCCGGCCGCCACGACATGGGTGACGTCGAATCCTGCAGAGCCGTTGAAGCGGTCATCGGCTGCCAGGTCGAGTGCCGTGTCGGCTCCGTAGCTGTGCCCGACGATCATCAGACGCGCGCCGCCGGGTACCCCCGCTGCGAGCAGTCCGCCCCAGACCATCTGGGCGTACACGTTGTCGGCGACCGAGGCGGAACGCGACGATGCGTAGGCGAACCGATCGAGATCGCGGACCGAGCGATGACGGTCGTCCAGGCCGAGGTCGGGACTCGACAGGTCGGTGACTCCGGGCAGGACCACGAGATAGCTGCCGCTCGACAGCTGCACCAGCTCGAACTCGTCGGGGCGGATCTGGGCGGCGTCGCTCGTGTCGGCGAGCGCCCGCATGACGAGTCGGCGCCCGCGCTCGGACGCGGTTGCGCCCGTCACCGAGTACGGCGAACGGACGTCGACGTCGAAGGTCTCGTCGCTGTCGCCGAATCGGGACGAGAACGAAAACGCCGCCCACGATGTCGCGCACGCGCCCGCGAGCAACGACGACGTGCTTCCGGCTGCGTTCCGCAGCAGCGCAGCGGTCGTGGCCGGATCGGCCAGGTCGAAGCCGTCGGCCGACTCGGCTCGTTGTGCGACCAGACGAACGAACGATGCGGTCACCCACAGCTGCGTGCTCGCCGCCGCCAAGCTGTGCAACGCCCAGGAACCCTCCGTGAGGAGTTCCAACCGGGCGAGGTCACCCTCGAGATCGAACTGGGCGCGGAACCAGCCGTCACCGCGCCGGGCCCACGACGCCGTGACGCTCTCGGCGCGATCGGTGTCGATCCAGAACCCACTCACAGGTCGACCCACGTCGCCGGTCGCAACGGAAGGCGGTGCTGCGCTTGCTCGGCAGCGGCCAGCTGGTGGAACCATCGAATCGCGCGAGCATGTTGGGCACACACGTCGGCGCGGAGCTCACACAGCAGTGCGAGCCGTTGCATCTCGTGACCCGTCGCCGCGAGATGCCGCCGGGCGACATCGACCGACTCGTCGACCGCGGTCCGCACGACGCCCGGGCCGACGAAGTCGGCGACCCAACGAGACATCGAGGCGGCCTCGTGCGTCAAGTTCGTGCCCAATGCCCGGTAGCGCTGAGCGGCGTCTCGATACTCGACTGCGGTGGGCACGGTTCGAACTCCTGCAGCCGCAGATCTCACCGATCGTCCGGGATTCGACCGCGGTCCGCGAGCGGGTTCGAGCGTAGGGGTGCTCCGGCCATCGGGCGATGGGGACGACTCCCCTGCGACTGCTGGGTCGGGGTGTTCCGGGCCGGCTCAGGCGAGCTGGGCCGCACTCAACGCGAACAGATCATCGGCTGGAGCCAACACGGCCGGCATCAGGCCCGACACCGACGGCAGGATCTGCTCACCGAAGAACCGCGCGCTGGTGAGTTTGGCCGACCGGAACGCGTCGTCGTCCCCCGCCCCGTCCGCCAGGGCCAATGCCGCTTTCGCCAGCAGACCCCCACACACCGTGGTGCCCAGCAACCGCAGATACGGCCCCGACGACGACAGCAGCGAACGCGGGTCCGTCTGACCGACGGAGATCAGATGGGCAGTCGTCTCGCGCGCTGCGGCCACTGCCTCGCTCAGGCGTTCCCCGAACCCGGCCATACCGTCGATCTCGGCGAGCCGAGCGGCACGGCCGTCGAACTCGTCCAGCAGGTCGGTCACGACACCACCCCCGCGCATACCCAGCTTGCGGCCGACGAGATCGGCGGCCTGGATGCCGTTGGTGCCCTCATAGATGGCAGCGATGCGAGCGTCGCGGTAGTGCTGGGCGACGCCGGTCTCCTCCACGTACCCCATGCCACCGTGGACCTGGACCGCCAACGACGTCATCTCGTTGCCGACATCGGTGCACAGGCCCTTCGAAAGCGGGATCAGCAGGTCGGCGAGTTCCTGCCACGCCAGCGCGTCGTCGCTGTCGCCACCGGCGCGGGCGGCCGTCGCCCGATCGAGCGCTGCCGCGTTGGTGTAGACGAGGCAACGCATGGCATCGATCCACGCTCGCTGCGTCATCAGCATCCGTCGAACGTCGGGGTGCTCGATGATCGGGCTCGATACACCGGCCGGCGCACCGATCGCACGACCTTGTTGCCGATCCTGGGCGTATTGCAGCGCCTGCTGGTAGGCGCGCTCGGTGATGGAGAGCCCCTGGAGACCCACCGAGAGACGGGCATTGTTCATCATCGTGAACATGTTCCGCATGCCCTCGTGCTCGCCGCCCACGAGCCAGCCGATCGCTTCTTCGTAGGCCATCACGCACGTCGGCGAGCCGTGGATCCCGAGCTTGTGCTCGATCGAGACGCAGTGCGCCCCATTGCGCTCACCGAGTGAACCGTCCGCGTTCACGAGGAACTTGGGCACGAGGAACATCGAGATGCCCTTGGTGCCGGGAGGGGAGCCAGGGGTACGGGCCAGCACCAGATGGATCAGGTTGTCGGCGCAGTCGTGCTCGCCCCACGTGATGAAGATCTTCTGACCGGTGATGCTCCAGGCCCCATCGCCGTGGCCTTGGGTCGGCTCGGCCTTGCTGGTGACCGCCCCGACATCAGAACCGGCATGCGGCTCGGTCAGGTTCATCGTGCCCGTCCATTCGCCCGTCAGCATCTTCGGGAGGTACACGGCCTTCTGGTCGTCGGACCCGTGGGCGTGGATCGCGTCGATCGCCCCCTGCGTGAGCAGGGCGCACAACGAGAACGCCATGTTGGCGCTGGTGAGCATCTCCTGCACACCGATCGCCGAGATCCACGGGAAGTCGGCCCCGCCGTAGTCGGCATCGAACGGCATCGCGCCGAACCCCGACTCGACCCACTTGGCGTAGGCGGCCTTGAAACTGGCCGGTGTCACCACCGTTCCGTCGGTCTGCCACGTGGCCCCGATCGTGTCGCCGTCGCGGTTGGTCGGCGCCACGACCTCAGCCATGAACCTGCCGACTTCGGCGAGCACCTCGTGGATGGTTTCGCCGTCGACGTGTCCGAAATGTTCGCTCGCCACGATGCCGCCGAGGTCGGCCACATGGTCCATGACGAACCTGATATCGCGCAGGGGAGGGGTGTAATCGCTCACCCCTCCAGGGTGTCACACGACCCCCACCGGATGAAACTCACGCGGCTCGACTCGAAACCCAGGGTTTGCGATCGTGGTGACGGTGCCTGCTAGGTTCGCCCTCCAACGAACGGGTGCCATCCGTCACACCGTGAGGTGGGAATCAGGGCGGGGGCATCTTGGCGATCGTGAGGGGACGACATGACGCTGACCGAACAAGCAGAATCTGACGCGACTGGCGCGACGGGGGCGACCACCGTTGCATCGCTGGCGCGGGACTGGGCGGCCAGAGCGCCGAAACAGGTCGCGATGCGCGAGAAGGACTTCGGCATCTGGAAGGAATACGACTGGGGCCGCACCTGGGAACTGGTCGAACTCGCCGCTCACGGCTTGCTGGCGCTCGGCGTCGAGCCGGGCGACCGGGTGTCGATCCATGCTGAGGATCGTCCCGAGTGGATCATTCTCGACCTCGCTGCGGTTGCCGTTCGTGGCATCACCGTCGGGTTCTACCCGACCAACCCGGCGGCCGAGGTGGCCTACCTGCTGCAGGACAGCGGTGCATGCGTGCACCTCGCCGAGGACGAAGAGCAGTACGACAAGGTCGACGAACTGGCCCGCGATGCGGTGCCCGACATGCGCCGAATCATCTTCGTCGAGCCCCGCGGCATGGTCGGCAAGGACGACGAACGGCTCCTGTTCTGGGACAACTTCCTCGAACTCGGACGCGAACACCGCGCCCAGCACCCCACCGCGGTCGCCGACCGGATGGCCGCCGCCCAACAAGACGACGTCATGACATTGGTGTACACCTCGGGCACCACCGGGCCACCCAAGGGGGCCATGCTCACGAACAAGAACGCGTCGTTCTGCATCGACAAGATCGTGAACTCCGAAAAGCGGGTGCCGGGCGGACCGCCGAACCCCAACGACCAGATCGTCACCTATCTGCCGCTCTGTCACGTGGCGGAGCGCATCTTCTCGACCTGGACCATGGTGGGTGCCGGGCCCGTCCTCAACTTTGCCGAGTCGATCGAGACGGTCAACGAGAACCTGCGCGAGGTGCAGCCGACGATCTTCTTCGCGGTCCCGCGCATTTGGGAGAAGCTGCATGCGCTGTCGCTGATTCGCGCCAACGACGCCAGCCCCTTCAAGCGCAGAATGCTGAAGCTCGGCCTGGGTCTGGCCAATCGGATCGGCAAGATCAAGGTGGCCAATGACGGTAATCACACCCTGCAGTCGCGGCTGCTGGCTGCGATCGGATGGGTGATCGTCTTCCGCCCGATGCGCGAGCGCCTGGGGTTGCGGCGCTGCCGCTACGCAAGTTCCGGAGCTGCGGCGATCGCGCCCGAAGTGCTCGCCTTCTTCATCGGGCTCGGCGTGCCGGTGTTCGAGCTGTACGGCATGACCGAGAACGCTGCGGTCGCCACCGCCAACTTCGTGGGCCGCATGAAGCTCGGTACCGTCGGTGAGCCGTATCCCGACATCGGATTCCGCATCGCCGAGGACACTGGTGAGATCCAGGTCAAGCACGATGGTGTGTTCAAGGGGTACTGGAACAAGCCCGAGAAGACAGCGGAGACGATGACCGAGGATGGCTGGCTCATGACCGGCGACGTCGGCCAATGGGTCGACGGGACGCACGTACGGATCGTCGACAGGATCAAGCACATCATCATCACCTCGGGTGGCAAGAACATCTCCCCGTCCGAGATCGAGAACAGTCTCAAGACCTCGCCATACGTCAAAGAGGCGATGGTGATCGGAGAGGGCCGCAAGTACCTCACTGCCTTGATCGGGATCGAGCTCGACACGGTCGGCGACTGGGCGTTGCGTCACAACATCACGTACACCACCTACCACGACCTGTCCGAGAAGCCCGAAGTCATCGAGCTGATCGACGAGGTCGTGCAGCAAACGAACGAGAAGTTCGCGCGGGTCGAGAACATCCGCAAGTTTGCGCTCCTTCCCAAAGAACTCGATCATGAGGATGGCGAATTGACAGCTACTCAAAAGCTCAAGCGGAGCGCGATGTTGGATTCGTTCGGCGAGTTGGTGGAGTCGCTCTACTGATGGCCAAGCTCAAACTCAACTTCTCCGAGCCCAGCCACGTCATCGGGGTGTCGCTGTTGATCGGTGGCGTCATCTTCAGCGTCTACGAACTGGTTCACGATCCTGACATCTTCGTCACCACGTTGTTGAAGTCGTTGGCGCTCGGGTCGGTCTACGCGATTCTGGCCCTCGGCTTCGTCCTGATCTTCAAGGCCACCGAGGTCGTGAACTTCTCGCAGGGTTCGATCGCGATGATCGGTGCTCTGTTCATCTCGTTCATGGTCGCCGACGAGAACCTGCCGATCGTCGGGTTCTTCTGGGAGATCAAGAACCCGATCTACTCGTTGGGCGGTCCCGAGTGGCTCATGTGGACCCTGAGCGTGCTCGTCGCGCTCTGCTTCGCTGCGATGCTCGGTCTGGTGATCGAGCGGTTGGCGATCCGACCGATGATCGGCGAGCCCCTGTTCTCGGTCGCGGTGATCACGCTCGGCCTCGAGATCGTGCTGCGAGGATTCGCCAACGACACCGTCAAGATCCAGTACCGCAACATCAACGCCCCGTGGGGCACCGGCGGATTCAAGATCGGCAGCGGATTCGTGAACTGGTCGTATTTCGCCGCCATGATCGTCGCCGCCATCGCCTTCGTGGCGGTGTTCTTCTTCTATCGCTCACGAATGGGCATTGCGATGCGCGCCGTCGCCCACGACCAGGAAGCTGCGATGGCGCAAGGCATCAACATCGGCAAGGTGTTCGCGATCGCCTGGGGCGCCGGAGCGGTACTGGCTGCCCTCGGTGGGCTCTTCGCCACGCAGCCTCCTGTGCGCCAGACCGGGGCCGTCGATCCCGAGGTGTCATTGGTCGCCTTCCGGGCGCTGCCGGCGGTGATCCTCGGCGGACTCGACTCGGTACAGGGTGCGTTGATCGGTGGGTTGATCGTCGGAACCGCCGAGATCTACGCCGGTCAGTACCTCAGTGGTCAGACTGCCTGGCTCGGCTCGGGTTATCCGTTGATCGTTCCCTATTTCGTGATGATCATCGGGCTCCTGGTCCGACCCTACGGCCTGTTCGGCACGCCAGAGATTCGGAGGGTGTGACCGTCATGCATCTCGATTCTTCATCCAACGCGACGCGCTCGAACGATCGGCAGGAGGCCTGACACATGTTCCTTCGACCGAACCTCTACACGTCCTACGAGCAAGAGATCCAGATCCTTCCGACCTACACGAAGAAGGTCTTGGCGGCGATCGCGATCATCGTGCTGCTCTTGATCCCGTTCGACGTCCCGCTGCTCACGGCGGCGACCGACCTGCCGGTGCTCCGCAACATCCCCATCATCTCGAACGGCATTCCTCCGTTGCGGTTCCTCGGCGACAACAACTGGTTGAGGGTCCTCGACCAGGCCTTGATCTTCGGCATCGCGGCGCTCGGCCTGAACATCCTGACGGGGGTCGCCGGCCAGGTCTCACTGGGCCACGCGTTCTTCATGGGTGTCGGGGCATATACCGGAGCAGTGCTCGGTGGCGTGGCGTCGAGCAGCGTGTGGGGTTGGAACCTCCCGATCTGGATCTGGCTGCCGGGCGCCGGCGTCGGTGCCGCTCTCGTCGGCATCATCGTGTCGCCGGTAGCGGTTCGATTACGAGGTCTGTATCTCGCGATCGTCACGCTCGGTCTGGTGTTCGTCGGTATCCACATGTCGAATACGACCTGGGGCAAACACATTGCCGGTGACCCGGGCCTGGGACGTGACTTCCCCACCTACGACATCCAAATCTGGAAGGAGCAGCCCCCGCTGATTTCGATCGACGAGGATGGCAAGTGGTTCGGCTTCCTCGACGTCACCGACAACCAGAAGAAGTACCTGTTCTTGGCCGTGCTGTTCCTGTTCTTCATCCTGCTCGCGAAGAACGTCGCTCGCACCCGCACGGGCCGCGCCCTGCAGGCGATCCGCGACCGTGATATCGCTGCCGAAGTGATGGGTGTACCCGAGTTCAAGTACAAGTTGATCGCATTCGCCACCAGCTCGTTCTTCGCAGGAGTCGCTGGCGCGCTGTTCGCATCATTCGCCGGCAAGCTCCCTGCCAGCCAGTTCAGCCTGGCGCTGTCGGTCGAGTTCATCGCCATCTTGTTGATCGGCGGCGTCGGTACCGTCAGCGGTACCGTCATGGGCACCTTCTTCGTGGTGCTCATCCCGAAGTTCGTCGAGTCGTTCACCGACTGGTTGGCCGACAAGACCGAGGGCACCGGTGTCGGTGCGAAGCTCGCCGAGGTCGTCATCTCCACCGGGCCCGGGAACCAAGGGCCGGTGTCTTCGGCGACCCAGACACCTGGCTATCCACTCAACGTTTTCGACTGGAACCTCGTCTTGTACGGGGTGCTCATCATCGTCTTCTTGATCTTCGAGCCGCTCGGTCTCTACGGCATCTGGATCAAGATCCGCAACTACTGGAAACGCTGGCCCTTCAGTTACTAATTCGCGATGATCGGTCCATGTGACCGACGTCACGGTGGCCCATCGACCAGACTGGTCGCCGGGCCACATAACCAGATGTGGGGCGTCGACATCGGCGCCTCCCAAACCCACACCATCAGGGGGAATCAATGAGAAAACTGACCAAAGGGATCGTGCCGATCATGGCGCTCGCTCTCGTAGCAGCGGCATGTGGCGGTGACGATGACACCACGAGCGCAACCGATGCACCGGTCGTGACCGACGCACCGGACACGACCGACGCGCCCGACACGACCGACGCGCCCGACACGACCGACGCGCCCGACGAGACGACTGCTGTGACGTCGCCGCCGCCGGCCGCCGAGATCGCCACCGACTACGGCGTCACCGACGACATCATCCGGGTCGGCCTCAACGCCGACCTGTCGGGCATCTTCGCCCCGCTCGTCACGCAGATCGTCGCCGGTCAGGAGGCCTTCTGGGAGATCGTCAACGACAACGGTGGCATCGCCGGTCGTCAGGTCGAGCTGGAGATCCTCGACAACGCGTACGACGTGCCGACCCACCTCGAGAACTATGCCGAGATGGCCGACACCGGTGACACCGGCGTCATCATGTTCAGCCAGTCGACCGGCTCCCCCCACACGGCTGCGACGGCCGCGGATCTGGTGAAGGACAACCTTCTCGCTATCCCGTTGTCGTGGTACTCGGGCTGGGCAGACCCGTCGATCGGCGCCAACGTGATGGAGCTGTACACCAGCTACTGCCTCGAGGCCATGAACGGTGTCGAGTACCTGGCGGGCGCCAACAACGCCACCACGATCGGCATCGTGTCGTTCCCCGGTGAGTACGGCCAGGACGGCGCAACCGGTGCCAAGACAGCAGCTGCCGCACTCGGCCTCGAGGTCGTGTACGACGGCGAAGGTGCAGTGGTGCCCGGTTCCGACCAGACGCCCGTGATCACCGAGCTGGTGGCCGCCAACCCCGACATCGTGTGGGCGACCCTCAACCCGACGACCCTTGCCGAGATCCTCGGTGGTGCGTATGCACAGGGCCTGCGGGCACACTGGTCGGGCAACTCGCCGAGCTGGAACTACCAGCTGCTGGCCACCGACCTCGGCCCGATCGCCGACGAGGTGTACACGCACTCGACCTACACCGCTCTGTGGGGCGCCATCGACACCACGGGTATGAACGCAGTGATCGACGGCATGCGGGCCAAGCAGCCCGACGCCGTGCTGTCGGACACCTACATCATCTCGTGGACCGAGGGTATGGCCACCAAGGCCGTGCTCGAGCAGGCTGCCGCCAATGGCGACATGACCCGCGCCGGTGTCGTTGCAGCACTTCAGGATGTCCAGGTCGACTTCCAGGGCCTCGCTCCCGATCAGACATGGTCGGGTGAGCCGAACGACTTCATCGTTCGCGAGTCCTACCTCTATGACGTCGATATCGCCTCGTACACGGCCGGCGCCACGGTGTCGGACGAGGGCGGTACCGGCTTCGTCCTCCTGGAAGGCCCGTATGTCGGCGACATCGCCGCCAACTACGACTTCCAGGGCGCCTGCTTCGTAGCAGGCTGATGTAACACCGCAGAACACCACGGTGAACCGTGGGGGTGGGGCGCAAGCCCCACCCCCACGCCACCACCACACGAATCACTGAATCGAACCACCGAATCGGAACACGGACGGAGCAAGCAAGGTGCTGGAACTCGCCAACGTCGAAGTCGTCTACAACGAGGTGATCCTGGTCCTTCGCGGCCTGTCGATCGAAGTGCCCGACGGCCAGATCGTTGCGCTGTTGGGTGCCAATGGCGCCGGCAAGACGACCGCTTTGCGCGCCATCTCCGGCCTGCTCGACAATCACAACGGAGAGATCACCAAGGGCACCGTCACCTACAACGGTGAGGTCATCAACGGTCGCAAGCCCAGCGACATCGTGCTCTCCGGTATCACCCAGGTGATGGAAGGCCGACGCGTCTTCGGCGAGCTCACCGTCGACGAGAACCTCATCTGCGGCGGCATCACCATCAAAGACCGCAACCAGACCGACGAGGCCTATGAACGGGTCATGGACCTGTTCCCCCGTCTCGCCGAACGACGCAAACAGGTCGCCGGGTACCTGTCGGGCGGTGAGCAGCAGATGCTCGCCATCGGCCGCGCCCTGATGGCCAGCCCGAAGCTGCTGGTGCTCGACGAGCCGTCGCTCGGCCTCGCTCCGAAACTCATCGAGCAGATCCGCGACATCATCGTCGACATCAACCAGCAGGGAACGAGCGTGCTGCTGATCGAGCAGAACGCCATGATGGCCCTCTCGATCGCCAACTTCGGTTACATCATGGAGACCGGCAAGGTCGTGATGGACGGCGACGCCAAGAAGCTCCTGGCCGACGACGACGTCAAGGAGTTCTACCTCGGACTCCATGGTGAAGACGGCGCCAAGAAGTCGTTCAAGGACGTCAAGCACTACCGGCGCCGCAAGCGCTGGGCATCGTGAGGGACCCAAGGAACACGGTATGAACGTTCGCCCACAGCGCCAACACTCAAACAACCCATCGTCGTCCGGCTCGCTGGCGCTCGCTCGCCCGACCGGTCACGACATCCGCATCACCCTGGAGGCGCAGTCGTGACCCTTCCTGCTCGGGGGCTGCGCCCCCGCACCCCATCGTCGTCCGGCTCGCTGGCGCTCGCTCGCCCGACCGGTCACGACATCCGCATCGCTCTGGAGGCGCAGTCGTGACCGCTCTGCTCGAAGTCGACAACATCACTCTCCGCTTTGGTGGCGTGACCGCCATCAACGATGTCAGTTTCGACGTGCAGCCCGAGGAACTGTTCGCGATCATCGGTCCCAACGGCGCCGGCAAGACCTCGATCTTCAACACACTCAGCCAGGTTTACCGCCCACAGGAGGGCACGATCCGGTTCGAGGGCGAATCGATCATGGGACTGCGACCCGACAAGGTCGCGGAGCTGGGTATCGCTCGCACCTTTCAGAACATCGAACTGTTCCCGCAGATGAACGTGATCGACAATCTGCTCACCGGACGACACATCCGTATGAACGGTTCGATCTTCGATGGCGCGATCTGGCTGGGCAAGGCAAAGAAGGAAGAGCTCGAGAACCGCCGCAAGGTCGAGGACATCATCGACTTCCTCGAGATCGAGCAATGGCGCAAGCATCCGGTCGCACTCCTGCCGTACGGCTTCCAGAAGCGGGTCGAGCTCGGTCGGGCACTCGCGATGGAGCCGAAGCTGCTGCTCCTCGACGAGCCCGTCGCAGGCATGAACCTCGAGGAGACCGAGGACATGGCCCGGTTCATCCTCGACATCAAGCGTGAGCTGAACATCCCGATGATCATGGTCGAACACGACATGGGTCTCGTGATGGACATCGCCGACCGAGTGATGGTGCTCGACTTCGGTGAGCGCATCGCGATGGGCACGCCCGACCAGGTGCAGGCCAATCCCGACGTGATCGCCGCCTATCTCGGGAGCGAGTTCGCCTGACTCGGGATGAACGCGGCTCAGGTATCGGCGACGACCGGTCGGCCGACCTTGCGGGTGCGACCCCGCATCAAGGCCACCACAGCTCCCTCGCTGTCGGGGTCGTCGGCCGCTCTGACCACGATGTCCCACAACGTCGACCGTCCGCTCGACCAACGCCGCTCTGCGGTGGCGGTGAGCGTCTGACCGATCTCGACCGGCGCGAGCCAGTCGATCTCGGCCGACGATGCCAGCGCCATCTCGTTGTCGGCATTGCTCGCGAATGCCATAGCGCTGTCGGCGAGCAAGAACGTCATGCCGCCGTGCAGGATCTGGAATCCGTTGCACATGTCGGGGCGCACGGACATGCGAACCACCGTGCGACTCGGGCCGGTCTCGACCATCTCGATACCGAACACTCCGGCCGTCGCGTCGTTCGAGTGCATCGAGCGAACTACGGCGTCATGTTCCATCGTGCCGAGAATACGGGCAGCCCGGCCGCAGCGGTCAATCGAGACGACCAGCGGTGGACACCGTCCCGATGCCCCGACGGACCGATCGGGCGCTAGGTTCGTATCCCGTGACACGTTCCCTCCGGCTCGGTGCAGCGATCGCCTTGGTCGCCACGGTGTATGGCGCGTCGCTCGCGTACGGCTCGTCGACGCAGCTCGACGAGGCGGCACTCGTGGGCCGGGCCGCACTACGCCTCGACGTGCCGGTGGCTCCTCCGGCGCCGAGCGCGGCAGAGGTTGCCGCCCACGAGGTCGTTGCGGTCGTGAACACCCAGCGGGCCCAACGAGGTCTCGCGGCGTACGAGTGGAACAATCAGGTCGAAGCGGCGGCAGCCGAGCATTCCGCTGACATGGCGGCGCATCAGCTGATGCAGCACACGGGCACCGATGGTACGAACGCTGGTCAGCGCCTGACCCGGGCCGGCTTTCAGTGGACGACGTGGGGCGAGAACATCGCAGCCGGATTCGTCGACCCCGGCGCGCTGGTCACGGCCTGGTTGAACAGCTCCTCACACCGACCCCAGATTCTCGGCAGCTACCGGTACGTCGGGGTCAGCGCGGTGGCGTCGAGCGATGGCACCCTGTACTGGACGCTCGTCGTCGCGAACTGACCGCTGACCAAGGACCACCGGCCGTCGGAATCGGGGTCATCGCTCCCGACGACGTCCGAGCGCCATACCCCGTCGGTACTCTCGTTCGTATGTCCCGTGACCGAGCTCGCTACGTTGCCCAGGGCACGTGGCGTTCAGGGGCACTGCACGTGTGGGGGTGGAACGGTGAGTCGCCCGCCTCCGCTGCTTGGTTGTACGGAGGATTCGGAAGTAGTCGCTGGAGCGGGGAGGACGCGTCGGGTTGGCACGACTCGCCGATCTCGTACGGCGAGCTCGGACGCATTCAACTCGAACTCCCCGAGGGAGGGCAGCGCTCGGTCCCGGCGGTTCGCCTCGATCCCTTCGGGGCCGCGGTGTGGCTGAGCGACACGCCTGCCGGTAGCGATCTGTCGCCGTCACTGGCGTGGTTCGCCTCGCTCACCGGCTTCGCGGTGAGGCTCGTCGGCGCCCGCCGAGTCACCCCCGAAGTGCTCGACGAGGGCCCATTCACCGTCGCTCGCTGGCGACCGGTACTGGACGCCGAACACCACGACGCGATCGCTCACGCGGCGGCGAGTGCGCCGGCCATCTGCCGCAACGGGTCGCGTGCGACCACCGACGAGATCCTGGCGGCGCTGGTCGACGGGCTCGCTCGGGCGGTACTGCACCACGGCAGCTGGCGCCCCGACCTCGGCCGTAAACGATCCGTCGAGGTACAGGCGATCCGTGCGGTGTTCGCCGCGCTCGCCAAACCCGACCCGGTCATCCGCTCGGGTAGCGACGAGTTCCACTCGGCGCTCGCCGATCTCATGCGATCGCTCGAACGGCATCGGCTTCGGCTCGCGGGCGAACCAGTGGTGCGCGGACGAGTGCGGCTCACCCTGCCCGATGACGCGCTCGACCCGTGGTTGGTCGAGCTCGAACTGGTCGACGACGCGGACAGCGGGCGCTGGTGCACGGCGCAGGACGTGTGGACGGCTGCCCCCCGTGCCGTCGACCTGGCAGGTTCGGACTCGCGCCTGTCGGCGTTACGCGACGAGGTCGAAGCACTCGTGACCGCTGTTGCGCAACAGGTTCCGGGTCTGGGTGATCTCGCCGCCGAACACGAGCCGGCGAGGGTCGAACTCGACCTCGACGAGGCCGACGACTTCCTCGACATCGCTCCACACGAGCTGCATCGTCTCGGCATCGAACTGCTGGGCCCCGAACATCTCGTGCGCGCCCACGTGACCGTTCGCGGCACGGCATCCGAGTCGCCGAAGGATGACCGCAAATCGAGGTTCGGCAAGGAGGCGCTCGTCGAGTGGCAGGCGGTCATCGACGACACTCCGATCTCCGCGGCCGATCTGGCGCGGGCCGAAGCAGCGGGCACCACGTTGATGCGGGCCGGCCACCGCTGGGTTCGCATCGACCCGACGGGCTTGCGCCGTGCCCGGGCGTTGCTCGACGAGCACCTCGCGACCAAGTCGCGGGTGGGCGCGATCGACCTGCTTCGCCTGTCGGCCGGACACTCTCCCGACGGCGAGACGCCTGTCGAGCTGGTTGCCGGCGCGGCGATCCGCCCTGCCGACGACGTCGATGCCGGCGTTGCCTTCGAGGCCGATGCGGTCGACGAGGCTTGGGTCAAGTCGTTGCTCGACGGTCTTCCTGACGAGCATCTCGACGAGGCCAAAGAGTCCAGCGAGTTTCACGGCGAGCTGCGCCACTACCAGCGTCGCGGCCTGGCGTGGATGCAGTTCCTCGCCAAGGTCGGACTCGGTGGTTGTCTGGCCGACGACATGGGGCTGGGCAAGACCGCCACCACCCTTGCTCATCTGGTCGAGCGACCGGGCCCGCACCTCGTGATCTGTCCACTCAGCGTGGTCCACAACTGGGAGGCCGAATCACATCGCTTCACGCCGGGGCAGACCGTGCTGGTGCATCACGGCTCGGGCCGGCACCAGGGCGAGCCGGCGCTGTTCGGGCTGGCCGACGCCGACATCGTCATCACGACATACGGCTTGTTGCCGCGCGATGTCGAGGCGCTTGCCGCGATCGAGTGGACGACCGTCGTGCTCGACGAGGCACAGATGGTGAAGAACGCAGCAACCAAAGCCGCCAAGGCGGTGCGCAAGCTGCCGGCCGCCCAGAAGATCGCCCTCACCGGAACGCCTGTCGAGAACCGGCTGAGCGAGCTGTGGGCGATCCTCGACGCCTGCAATCCTGGTCTGCTGGGTAGTCAGCAACGGTTCCGCGAGCAGTTCGCGACAGCGATCGAGCGGCACAACGACCCCGAGGCGGCAGCTCGCCTCCGACAGCTCACCCAACCGTTCGTGCTGCGACGTACCAAGGCCGACCGGCGGCTCTTGCCCGATCTGCCCGACAAGATCGAACAGATCGCCTACGCCCAGCTCACCAAGGAACAGGCGGCCTTGTACCAGAAGATCGTCGACCAGTTGCTCGTCGATGCGAAGGACCTCGAGGGCATGCAACGACGAGGTCGGGTGCTCGCCGCTCTGACGCGACTCAAGCAGGTGTGCAACCATCCGGCGCACGCTCTCAAAGACGGCTCCCGGCTTGCCGGACGTTCGGGCAAGCTCAACCGCTTCGACGAACTGGTCGACGAGTTGTTCGATGTCGGTGAACGCGCACTGGTCTTCACCCAGTTCCGCGAGATGGGTGACCTGTTACAACGCCATGTGGGCGAGCGATTCTCTGTCGATGCGCCGTTCCTTCACGGTGGCGTCTCGCGGGCCGGACGTGACCGCATGGTGGCCGACTTCCAGGCAGGCCTCGGATCGCCGTTGTTGATTGTGTCGTTGAAGGCCGGTGGTACCGGTCTCAACCTCACTGCTGCCAGTCAGGTCATCCACTACGACCGTTGGTGGAACCCGGCCGTCGAAGACCAGGCGACCGACCGGGCGTGGCGGATGGGCCAGCAGCGCACCGTCAATGTGCACAAGCTGGTGTGCCAGGGAACCGTCGAAGAACGGATCGGACAGGTCATCGACGAAAAGCGGGCGATCGCCGACGCCGTGATCGGCACGGGCGAGGCGTGGCTGACCGAGCTGTCGACCGATGACCTGGCGAAGCTGGTGGTGCTCGAATGAGCCGTCCGCGCAAGCCGTATGGGCCCAAGCCGCCGGGTCGCCTGTACGGCACGATGATCAAGGTCTTGGCTGCCGAACTCAGCGATCAAGGTCGATTGTCGCGGGGCAAGCAGTACTGGGCCGAGGACGCCGTGGTCGACATCGTGGTCGGGCACGGAGCAGTCACCGCCGAGATCCAGGGAAATCGATCGCAGCCCTACATCGTCACGCTCGAAGCGGCCGCCGGATCCGGCGTTCCGACCAAGCTCGATCTGTGGGTCCAATGCACATGCCCCGACGACACCGGCACCGGTGCCGACGCGTGCAAGCACGCCGTTGCTGCATTGTTCGCGCTCAGCGACGAGGTCACGATCGAGCCCCAACTCGTCGATCGCTGGCGCGACAGCCGTCGCGAGCCTCGTTCTCGTGACACGGCCGTCGTCACCCAACTGCCGCACTCGCCGCGCCCCGACCGTAGGGATGTTGCTCGCGACGTCGACGACGACCCGAGCGACGAACACGGCGATGACCACGACTCGGGCCCGACCGCACAGATCATCGAGCTACATCCGCGAATCGAATCAGAACTCGACAAGATCTCGGTGCTCTTGCAGTCTCCCGCCGGGGCAGCTCCACCCTCGTTCCCCGATCCCGATCCGGTCGACCATCGCGGTATCCGAGACCGTCTGCTCAACGATGTCCTCAATGATGCTCTGGACGATCTCGCGATTCGCTGGGAGTAGGCGCCTGGCGTGGCGCAACGTCGGGGGTGGCGTGTCCTGTCCTCGCCCGTCGATGCCGAATCCGCACTCAGTCTCCGGTGAGTTCCTGGCGGAGTTCTCGTTTCATGAACTTCCCATTGGCGTTGCGGGGCAATTGCTCCTCGCGGAACCACACCCTGGCCGGAATCTTGAACTTGGCGATCCGGCCCGTCAAGAAGTCGGCCAGCTCCTGTTCGGTGAGCGAGGCCGCCGGCCGTAGCACCACGGCCGCCGCGACGTTTTCGCCCAGGCGATCGTCCGGCATGCCGAACACCGCCGCCTCGGCCACGGCGGGATGCTCGTAGATCGCTGATTCGACTTCCGAGCAGTAGACGTTCTCGCCGCCCCGGATGACCATGTCCTTGGCGCGATCGACGATGAACACGAATCCGTCCTCGTCGATACGTGCGATGTCACCGGTGTGGAACCAGCCGTCTCGAATGCTGTCTGCGGTGGCATCGGGCCGGTTGAGATAGCCCTTGATCACCACCGCGCCGCGAACGCACAACTCGCCCAGCACGTCAGGCCCGGGTTCGAGCACATTGCCGGCCTCGTCTTCCAACCTTGCTTCGAGGGTCGGCACCACGCGCCCGCACGACGCCGGCTTGTCGGTGTACAGCTTCGCCGAGTTCGCGGTGACGATGCCGTGCGTCTCGGTCAGCCCGTAGCCCGTCGTCGGGGCACCACCCTTGAGTGACTTGTCGATCTTGTCGACGAGATCGGGCTGTACGGCCGCGCCGCCTCCGCCCATCCCCTTCACCGATGAAATGTCCCGGGTTTCCCAATCGGGGTGCAGCAGCATCTCGCGACTCATCGTCGGGACGCCGGAGAAGTTCGTGACCCGCTCCCGCTCGATCAGTTCGAGTGCGCGCGCCGCATCCCACTTGTGCATGAACACGACCGCTCCGCCTACCAGCGTCGTCGGCTGCAAGAGGCAGTTGTTGGCGGTGACGTGAAACAGCGGGGTCGGTGCCATGACGACCGCCGGCATTGCCTGGGCGGCATCGCCGCCCGAGCTCTCGGGGGCTGGGAGAACGCCGGCGGCGACGGCCTTCTGTTCGGCGAGCGTCGATGCCGTCGACATGAACGCGATGTTCATCACGTTGTGCACCGAGCCGCGATGGGTGAGCTGCGCACCCTTCGGGAACCCGGTCGTGCCCGAGGTGTAGAAGATCGTGGCGTCGTCGTCAGGGTCGATGTCCGCGGCAGGCAGACCCGCAGGCGCCTGTGTCGGGTCGACGACGTCCGACCATCGTGAAGCGTCGAGCGGCAGATCGCGGTCGCTGCGAACCGAGATGAGGTGCAACGAGTTCGTCGCACGAAGCTCGTCGAGGTGTGGCAACACCCGCTCGATCCGTTCGTCATCGGCGATCAGGACTTTGGGGCTCGAGTCCTTCAGGCCGTAGGCCATCTCCTGGCTCGTCCACCAGGCGTTCATGCCCACCACCGCCGCACCGATCGCGACGGTTGCCCAGTACGCGACGACCCATTCGGGGTAGTTGCGCATGGCGATCGCGACACGGTCGCCCGATCCGACCCCGTGTCCGTCACGTAGCAGCTGAGCCAACGCACGCACGCTGGCGTCGATCTCGGCATAGGTGAACCGCTCGTCCTCGAACACGATGTAGGGCTTGTCGCCATGGAGTTGGGCGATTTCCCAGATCGACCGCATCGTCGGTATCGCGTTCGCGAACACCCGCATCGGGTTGCCGCGTACGTCGATCTCGGTGACGGCGAAGCCGGCCCCTTCTGCGGTCAACTCGTTCCAGGCGGCGTCATAGTGCTCGATCACGTCGAACAGCATGGCTGCAGCGACCGGTCCGAGACGAATGGGCAGCTACGAGTGTTGGGGCAACCGCGTGGATCAGGTGCGCAAGCGTGCGAAGCCGCGCTCGACGTCGCTCACGTGGTGGATGACATCGTGAGTGAGATATGTCGACAACCACGCAGCGGTGAACTCCAGACCGTCGGCGCGGGCACCCTGACGCTGCCAGCCGTCGTCGGTCATCGCCGTGACATGGACGATCACCCGGTCGGCCTGCTGGTCGAGTTGTCCGAGCACCCGGCGTGGGTCGGTTTGGGCGGGGTAGTCACGAGCGGCAGCCATCCGATCTGGGTGCCAGTCCTCGAACTCGGGATGATCCTCGGCCAGCACCCGATCGAAGCGGTACGCCAACAACTCGAGGACATCGCGTACGTGGCATGCGTACTCCAGCGCCGACCAGGTCGCATCGTCGGGGCGGCTCGTGAGCAACTCGACGGGTGAGTCCAATAGCCGGTGCCAATCATCGACATTGGCCCGCACCAGCTCGGCGACCTGTCGAGGATCGGTGCTGGAGGCGTCGAATCCGCACTCGGGGCACGGTCGCTCGTTGACCCACGTCCAGCTCTTGGCTTCGGGCACGATCGGCATGCTGGCCTCAGGACGTTCCACTGAGATGGCCCAGCACGAGCCCGCGCAGCTGATCGATGTTGACATTCTTGGCAGAGCTGACCCAGACGATGTCGCCGGTCTCGAGCATGCACCCGGCGGCGAGTTCGCTCTTGCGTGTGCGCCGCTTGGCCGACTTGACCTTGTCCATCTTGGTGGCGACCACGGTGTGTGGAACCTCGTTGTCACGCAGCCAGTCGAGCATCTGCTGATCGAGCGGCGTCGGGCCGATCGGACCGTCGACGAGTACGAAGACCATCTCGAGTTCTTCGCGTTCGAGCAGATACCCCTCGATCATGGCGCCCCAATCCTTGCGGACGTGTCCGGGCACCTTGGCGTAGCCGTAGCCGGGTAGGTCGACGATCGTGCCACCTCCGACGTGCTCGAACAGGTTGATCAGCTGTGTGCGACCGGGGGTGTTCGAGACGCGTGCCAGCTGTCGCTGATTGGCCAACGCGTTGATCAGTGATGACTTGCCGACATTCGATCGCCCCACGAACGCGACCTCACGGTCACTCTCGGGGAGCTGGTGGGTGCGGCTCGCCGAGGACACGAACCGGATCTGAAGCGGTCGTGCGGACATGGCCGGCAGTGTACGGCCCGCGAGCGAACTCACCGGACGGGTCGCTGCCGGTCGCCGCGTGCCTGGGGGTCAGCCCGCCAGCAGCGAGGCCAGCGCCCACACGGCTGCGACCAAGCCGAGCCCGGCGTAGAGCAGGCTGCGTGCCATCGGCGCGCGTTCGAGCTGTGTGTCGTCGCGGGGCTGGCTCGGCGGCCTCACGATCGCCAGCAGATTCCCGGCGAACAGTGCACCGCCGAGCGCGAGGAGCAGCCAGAGAATCAGGTCCTCTCCGAGAAACATGTCCGCCATCATGCCGCGCGATCGCACGTGCGACACTGACCGTGTGGGGAACGTGGTGCAGCTGTTCGCGGAGTCCGGCGCGGTATTCCGATTCGACGACGGTCACGAGGCGACCGGCGGTGACCTGGTCGACGAAGGTTGCCGCGTCGCATCATGGCTGCAGCGGCAAGGTGTTCGGCGCGGTGACCGGGTGGCACTTCGCATGCCGAACGGTCCTGATTATCTCCGGTTGCTACTGGCATGCGCAGCCGGCGGGTTCGTCGCAGTGTCGGTCAATACGCGCTACAGCCTCACCGAGGTGGCCGAGATCGTCGAACGTTCAGGGGCACGCCAGGTCGAACTCGGCAATGGCGCCGATGGCTGGCGGGCGCACAACCCGATCACGCCGATCGGCGAGCGCGACGACCCCTTTGTCGTGTTCACCACCTCGGGCACGACGAGCCGGCCCAAGCTCGTCCTGCATCGCCAGTGTTCGATATCCGACCACGCACGGGACGCCGCGGTGGCGTTCGGATACGGCGCCGATGACGTGGTGCTCGTCGTGATGCCCCTCGGGGGCACGTTCGGGCTCGCGTCGCTGGCCGCGGCGGCAGCAGGTGCCGGCCGCGTGCTGGTCGCCAACTTCGAGCCGGCCGCCACTGCGTCGCTGATCGCGGCCGAACGAGTCACGTGCGTCAACGGTAGTGACGACATGTTTCATCGCTTGCTGGGCCACGATGCCGACCTCTCGTCGATCCGCCTCGGTGGGTACGCGCGGTTCAACACCAGCCTGGACGGCATCGTCGAGCGGGCCGCTGCCTCGGGAGCCACCCTGACCGGGTTGTACGGCATGAGCGAGGTGCAGGCATTGTTCTCACTGCGCGACGTGTCCGGCAACCCGGCCGAACGATCGCGTGCCGGCGGGACGCTCGTGTCACCCGACGCGTCCTATCGGATCGTCGGCGAGGAGTTGCAGGTGCGCGGGCCGAGTCTGTTCGCCGGCTATCTGGCCGACGGCGGGGCCGAGATCGACGCCGAGCTCACCAGCCGCCATTTCGATGCCGGTTGGTTCATGACGGGAGATCTCGCGTCGGCCGATGGCGCCCGGGGTTTCGAGTACCTGGCGCGCCTGGGTGACGTCTTGCGCCTCGGTGGCTTCCTCGTGAGTCCCGCCGACGTCGAGCAGGTGCTGGTGCAGTTCGACGGGGTACTCGAGGCCCAGGTCGTCGCTGTCGATCGGCCCGAGGGCGCTCGCCCGGTCGCCTTCGTGATCGCCCCAGATGGGGTGGACGAGGCGGCCGTTATCGAGTACTGCCGCCGGCGCCTGGCTCGCTACAAGGTGCCGGTCCGGGTGATCGTGATCGACGAGTTCCCGACGACGGCCAGCGCCAACGGGACCAAGATCCAGAAGGTCAAGCTGCGCGCTCTGGCGGAGTCGGCACTCGCGGCGCCCGCGACGCGAGATTGACGAGACCTCGGCGGCGATTTCAGGAGATGCGATCACGGGCCAGGTGCCCGCGGAGGTGGCCTCCTTGCCAGTCCTCGTGGACGGGGACGTCGCTGACGCCTCCGAAGATGTTCAGCTGCGGCCGTTCCCGCATACTGCGCTTCATCTCGGCGAAGCCGGGGAATCGAGCCAACGTCGTGACGGCATCCCACAACTCGATCGCCTCGCTGTCGTCGGGAACGCGCGAGATCACCGGCCCGAAGAACGACAGGCCATCGGGTGGCTGGAACGTGATGATCGGCGTTCCGACATCGCGACCGGTGCGCGACAGCGCCAACTCCGATTCGGCGTCGATGACGGTGTCCCATGACGTGTCGTCGAGGGCGTCGGCGAACTGAGTCGGCAGCCCGGCGCTCTCGAGCACCTCGACGACATGGTCGGTGGTGCTCAGGCGGGCGCGCATCCCCGACCCTTGCGGTTGGTCCCAGTAGCTGTGCCCATAGGCGGCGACGATGCTCCCGAGTGGATCTCGCCCGAGTTCGTGCCTGATCGCAGCGGCGACGCGCAACATCCGCAGTCCCGCGGTGTGCCCGAACTCGTATCCAGGTGGGAACTCGGTGGCGTAGTCCTTGTCCTTGTTGATCAAACGCAGGGAGATGAAGCGCCAATCGACCCTGAATTCACGTTGCACCGCGACCTTGGTGATCCATCGAGAGGTGATCCAGGCGAACTGGCACACCGGGTCCCAGAAGAACTCGATGTCGTACGGAGCGTCTTCCGACGGCAGCGGCGATGGTGTCACCAGCCCATTGTGGGTGCTCGCGCTGTCGGCCACCAACCTGCCTCAGGTTTGGGAACCGTGATCAGACGCTGCGTGCCGCATTGTCGAAGCGGGTGTACTGGCCGAGGAACACCAGACGCTTGGTGCCGATCGGGCCGGAACGGTGCTTGGCCACGATCACCTCGGCGGAGCCCTTGTCGGGCGAGTCGGGGTGGTACACCTCGTCGCGATAGAGGAACATCACCACGTCGGCGTCTTGCTCGAGCGAACCCGACTCTCGCAGATCGGACAACATCGGTCGCTTGTCGCTGCGCGCCTCCAGGTTTCGGCTGAGCTGGCTGAGCGCAACGATCGGTACCTCGAGTTCACGCGCGAGGATCTTGAGGTTTCGGCTGATCTCGCTGACCTCGAGCTGGCGGTTCTCGGAGTTGCCGTTGCCGCCCATCAACTGTAGGTAGTCGATGACGATCAGCCCGATCCCGCCGAACCGTGCCTTGATACGGCGAGCCTTGGCACGAATCTCCATCACGGTGACGCGGGGGTTGTCGTCGAGGAACAGGGGTACCTCGAGCCGCCCGATCGCCTTGCCGATCTTGGCCCAGTCGGCTTCGGCCAACTTACCGGTCCGGATCTTGGTGGAATCGACCCGTGCCTCGCTGGAGAGGATGCGCTGGGTGAGCTCTTGATGCCCCATCTCGAGCGAGAACACCAGCACCGGCTTGGTGCTGTGCTGCGCGACGTGGGCCGCCATCCCCAACCCGAACGCGGTCTTGCCCATCGCGGGCCGGGCCCCGACGATGTAGAGGGCGCTGGGCTGGAGCCCCGACAGCAGCTCGTCGAGGTCTTGGTATCCGCTGGGGACACCGGTGATGATGTCGCCGCGGTCGTAGGTCTCCTGGAGGTGGTCCATCACCTCGGGCAGCAACTCTTCGATCGTGCGGGTCGAGTCGGTGACCCGCTGCTCGGCGACGTTGAAGATCTTGGTCTCGGCCTCGTCGAGAGCCTTGACCACATCGTCGGGTTCGCCGTACGCGAGCTCCGCGATGTCGCCGGCGGCATAGATCAGCTGGCGCAGCAGTGCCGTCTCCTGCACGATCTTGGCGTAGTGCCCCGCGGACGAGATGGCCGGGGTCGCGTTCTGCAGTTCGTGCAATGCTTCTGGCCCACCGACTTCGATCAGCAAGCCGTTTCGGCGGAGCTCGTCGGCGACCGTGACGGTGTCGGCAGGTGACGCGCTCGAGTAGAGGGCGCGGATCGCGTCGAAGATGTGGCGGTTGGCCGGCCGGTAGAAGTCTTGTGGATTCAGACCCATCTCGCTGACGACGCCGATCGCGTCGCGCGACAACAGCATCGCGCCGAGGACCGACTCTTCGGCATCGATGTTGTGGGGTGGTACTCGACCGCGACTCGACGACTGACGAGCGCCTGGTGAGGAGCGATCATCGCGTCGTGGTTCGCCGCCGCCACCGGTTTCGATCGGGAAATGCTCGTCGCCAGCCATGGGGATTCAAGCCTGCCTCAGAATGGCTGTGTGGAGTAAGAGGACAACCCAAGAAAGGCGGGGACAACACGAACAATCTCGGGGATAAGAACGCGGCGCCCTGTGGACATCCATGTGGACATCTTGGCCGGGGGGTGTCACAACGTCGGGCCGAACGCGAAACGACCCCACATCGCGAGATGCGGGGTCGTTTGCGAATTCGTGTTCGGCCCGACGTTCGAGCCGAACGGTCAACCTTCGGGCACGACCTCGATCGTGATCGGGAAGGAGACATCGGCGTGCAACGCCGCCGTCAAGGTGTGCTGACCGGTGGTCTTGATCTGCTCTTCGATATGAAGCGTCTTGCGATCGAGCTTGATACCGGTTTGCTCCTCGATCGCGGCGACGATGTCGCTGGAGGTGATCGAGCCGAACAGCTTGCCCTCGACGCCTGCTTTGGCCGACACCGAGATGACCTTCGGTACGAGCGTCGAGGCGACGGTCGTGGCGGCGTCACGATCACTCGCGTCACGCAGGTCGCGCGCTCGGCGCATCTTGGCGGCTTGCACCACTGCGCCGTCGGTGGCCTTCATCGCCTTGCCCTTGGGTAGGAGGAAGTTGCGCGCATGACCGTCGGCCACCTCGACGATGTCGCCGCGCTTGCCGAGGCCATCGACATCGGTACGGAGAATCACCTGGATCATGAGGCGTCACTCCCTTCGGTCACCGTCTCGACGGCGTCATCGATGTCGACCGATTCGTCGGTCGACTCGGTGTCGGCGGACGTGGTCTCGAGCTGGCTGTCCCTGTCGTCATTGCGCGACGGTCGGCGATCGCGATCGCCGTCGCGACCACGGCCGGGACGACCGGACGATGCCACACGCTTGGCATACGGCAACAAAGCCATCTCGCGGGAGATCTTGATCGCCTTGGCGATCTCGAGCTGTTGCTGACGGTTGTTGCCGCTGACGCGCATGTTGCGGATCTTGGCGCGGTCGCTCATGAACCGGCTGAGCAGATCGACATCCTTGTAGTCGACGTACTCGACCTTCTCGATGAGCAGTGGGCTGGTCTTCTTCTTGTATTTGCGGGGGTTTTCAGGCTTCCCGCGGCCCCGTTGGGGTTTCTTCGCCATATGTCTTCAGGTCCTTCCTGGACGATTCGGTCGAACACGACCGGAATCAGGGTTCAACAGATCAGAACGGCTCTTCGTCGCCGTAGACGGGATCGGGTGCACGGGTCGCTCCGCCACCGCTGCTGGAGCCGCCGCCACCGGAGAACCCGCCGTCGCCGCCGGAGCGCTCGGTGCGCTCGACTTGGGCCTGGGCCCAACGGAGACTCGGGCCGACCTCGTCGGCGACGACCTCGACGACCGAGCGCTTCTCGCCGTCCTGCGTCTCCCAGCTGCGCTGTTCGAGACGACCGGCGACGATCGCACGCGATCCCTTGGTCAACGTGGCTGCGGCATTCTCGCCCAGCTCGCCCCAGCAGACGACATTGAAGAATGACGTCTGTTCCTGCCACTCGCCGTTCTGCTGGTACCGCCGGTTGACGGCGAGACCGAAGCTGGCGACACCGCGGCCACCGGTGGTGTACCGGAGCTCGGGGTCGCGGGTGAGGTTGCCGATCAGGGTGATGGAGTTGGTTGCCATGCGTGGCTCCCTTCGTGGTGCTACTGCTCGACCCTGGGGTCAGGCAGCGCTGACCACCATGCCGCGGCGCTCGGCCTCGGCGTCAGGCAGTCGGATGAGCTTGTGGCGAACGATGTCGTCCGCGAGTCGGAGCTGGCGCTCGAGCTCGTCGAGGGCGCCGCCGTTGGCGAGGCACTCCACCACGAGGTAGTAGCCGGCTTCCTTCTTGTTGATCAGGTAAGCGAACGGGCGCTTGCCCCACCAATCGGGCTTGCCGTGGATCGAACCCTCGACCTTGGTGATCTCATCGGTGATGAACTTCATCCAGGATTGGGCCTTGGGATCTTCGACGTCGCCGTCGATGATCACCATCAACTCGTAAGCACGCATCATGCGTGTTGCACTCCCTTCGGACTGCGGTGATTGCCCGGATCGAGCAGCCACCTGAGGCCCCATCCATGTGATGGGGCAGGGTGAATATGACCTGGCAAGTGTAGCGGCAGCCCGAGAAACATGCTCCCAGCCTGGATGAGGGGTGTGACAACTGCGGATCCCGGCGCGGCGGGACACCGGCCGACCCGACCGAGGGCGACCGAACGGACGGCCCGGTGCAGGTCGCCCGCTGGTAGAAACGTGACGTGCACCCGGCCGACTCCGAACCTCGCTTCGCTCGCGCCAAGCGGTACACCGGCTTCGTCCGACGGATCGTGGCGTTGCACCCCAAGTTGTTCGTCGCCGCCGTGTCGGGAGCCTTCGTCTTCGCTCTGTGCACCGTCGCTTCGAGCGTCGCCGTGCGTTGGGTGATCGACCACGTCATCGTGCCCAGATTCGAGGATGGTTCCGTCGCCACTGCCACGGTCGTGACCGGGTGCGCCTTGATCGTCGGCATCGGGGTCCTGCGCGCCGCCGGGGTGGTCGTGCGGCGATCGTTCGCCGGGCTCACACAGTGGCGCATCGCCGAGTCGCTCACGACCCAGATCACCGACCGGTACGTCGAGCAGCCGGCCAGCTGGCACCGGCGCCAGAGCGAGGGGCAACTCGTCGCCCGGGCCGGCGTCGACGTCGACACCTCCGTCGGTGTGATGGCGCCGATCCCGTTCGCGAGCGGCACGATCGTCATGATCGTGGTCGCGGGCGCCTGGTTGGTCGCCACCGATCTCGTCATGGGCCTCGCCGCGGTAGCAGTGTTTCCGGTGCTGCTGGTCACCAACGTCATGTACCAGCATCGTGTCGACCGTCACTTCGATGACGCCCAGAAGGCGCTCGGAGAGTTCTCGGGCGCCGTGTACGAGAGCTTCGAAGCCGTGCAACTGGTGAAGGCGTACGGTGCCGGACAACGCGAGACAGATCGCCTGGCCCGACTGGCGGGAGACATCCGTGATGCGCGCGTTCGAGCGGTGCACCTGCGTGGCACGTTCGAGGCACTCCTCGAGATGATCCCGTCGCTGACAAATATCGGACTCGTCGTGCTCGGCACGATGCGTGTCCAGTCCGGCGCCGTCACCATCGGCGAACTGTCGAGCTTCATCTACATGTTCACGCTGCTGGTGTTCCCCCTTCGGCTCGTCGGCTACGCGTTGTCCGAGCTCCCTCACTCGTACGCCGGCTACGTCCGGGTGCGTGGACTGCTCGACGAGCCGCTCGACGACGACCCCGAGACGACGATCGCCAACGCGCCCGGCTCGACCGCGGTCAAGCTCACGCATGTGTCGTTCACGCATCCGGGCGAGACCCAGCCGGTCATCGTCGACGCGTCGATCGACATCCCGACCGGAGCGATCACCGCGTTCGTCGGTCCCACCGGCGCAGGCAAGTCGACACTCGTCGATCTGCTGGCCGGATTGCTGCGGCCGACGACGGGCACGGTCGAGTTGATCGACGGCCGCCGCGCGGTCGTGTTCCAGGAGGCGTTCCTGTTCGGTGGCAGCGTGCGGGACAACGTCCGCGTCGACGCAGATCTCGACGACGAGCAGGTGTGGGAAGCACTCCGGCTCGCATGCGCGGCCGGTTTCGTGGGCGAACTTCCCGAGGGGCTGGACACCCTCGTCGGAGAACGTGGCGCCACGCTCAGCGGTGGCCAACGTCAACGGATCGCATTGGCGCGTGCGCTCGCCCGGCGCCCCGATCTGCTGTTGCTCGACGACACCACCTCCGCGCTCGACCCGGCGACCGAACTCGCCGTGCTCGACAACCTGCGCGCATCCCTCGCTCACACCACGGTGGTGATGGTCGCATCACGGCCGTCGACCATCGCGCTCGCCGACGACGTGCTGTTCGTCGACCAGGGCAGGGTGGTCGCCCACGGCCCCCACGAACGACTGATGGCCGAGACAGCGGAGTACCGAAAGCTCGTCGAAGCCTTCGAGGCCGACCGCGGTGAGGGCACGGCCGTGGGCGCGCAGAATGGCCGACATCGCCCGGCGGGGGGTAGGTCATGACCGAACCGATGGGTCGTTTCTCGGCGGCAGGCACCATCGGTCGCGGCCTCGACGAGGCGCCGGTCCTGCGTAACGGTCTGGCGGTCACATGGCTGTTCGCCGCCTGTGGTGCCGGCGGACGCGTCGTCGTGCCGATCGTGGTGCAGCAGGCGATCGATCGTGGCATCGTCGGCCCGCACGATGTGCGTGTCGGGTTCGTCGTGTGGTGCGCCGTGATCGGCGTCGTCGCCCAACTCGCCGCCGCTGTCTGCCAGCGAACTGCGATCGTGCGGCTCGGGACCCGTAGCGAGCAGGCGCTCAACGATCTCCGCGAGCGGTTGATCGGCCACATCCACCGCATCAGCCTCGCCGACCACAACGAGGAGCGACGCGGGGCGCTGGTCGCCCGGGTCACCAGCGACATCGAGACGCTCGCCGAGTTCTTCCGGTGGGGTGGCCTCGCCTGGCTGATCGACGGCACGCTGATGGTCATCGTCGCGGCCGTGATGCTGGCCTACAACTGGTTACTGGCATCGATCGCCATCGCGATCTCGATCCCGCTGTTCTTCGTGTTGCGGGTGGTGCAGCGCTATCTCGTTGCCGCCTACGACCGGGCTCGTGATCGCAACAGCAACATGTTGTCGAACGTCAGCGAGCTGGTGAGCGGCGCCGAGACGATCCGCGCGTACGGCGCCGGGGGAATGTTCGCGCGACGCACGCGTGCTGCGGTCAAGGAACGCGCCGACAGCCAGATCCGCGCCAACATCATCGGAGCCTTCCTGTTCCCGCTGGGCGAGGTGTTCTCCGTCGTCACGATCGCCACCATCGTCGCCGTCGGCGTGAGCCTCGGCCCGGCCAGCGGCCTGACGGCCGGAGCGCTCGTCGGGTTCATCTTCCTGACCTACCGTTTTCTGGAACCGATCGCGGAGTTCACCGAGGTGCTCGACCAGACGCAGACAGCGGTGGCCGGCCTGCGTCGCGTGTTGACCGTGCTCGACATCCCCGTCGGGCCCCCGCCGCCTGCCTCGCCGAGCCCGTTGCCGGCCGGCCGTTTCGACATCGACATCGACGACGTGACGTTCTCGTATCGCAG
>JAHEDX010000045.1 GCA_024641005.1 Acidimicrobiaceae bacterium | reverse complement strand
GTCGTCGGCATTGAGGATCGCCGTGCCCGATCCGGCGAGCGCCTCGACCAGTTCACGCTTCGCGACGGCGACACCGTCGATGCCACCGACCCGCTCGGTGTGCGACGACGCGACCGCGGTGACGACGCCGATCGTCGGCGACGCCACGTCACACAAGCGGGCGATCTCGCGAAAGCCGCGCATGCCCATCTCGACCACCAGCGCCTGAACGCCGTCGGGGGCACCCAGGATCGTGACCGGCAAACCCTGCTCGTTGTTGAAGCTGCGGACGTTGGCCGTCACCGATCGCGTCGCCCCCAGTGCAGCAGCCACCAAATCCTTGGTGCTGGTCTTGCCCACGCTGCCCGTGACGCCGATGACCGGGATGTCGAGGCGGCGCCTCGCCCACGCGGCGAGCGCCATGAGCGCCGCGCCCGTGTCGGCCACCACGACCGCCGTGCCGCCGGCCGTCTGACCACTGGTGAGATACGCGGTGGCTCCAGCAGCGAGGGCATTCTCGATGAACTCGTGGCCATCGCGGTCTGCGAGGAGGGGCACGAACAGTTCGCCCGCAGCGGTCGAACGCGAATCGAACGAGGCGCCGTCGACCTCGACGTCGGGGCCGACCAGCGTGCCGCCGGTCGCCTCGGCTACCTGGGATGCCAGCAACCTCATGGTGCGGAACGGTACCGTCGCGTGAGTGAGCAGCGAGCGCATCCACTTGGTCGTGTTGTTCGGCGGCCAGTCTGCCGAACACGACGTGAGCTGCACGACAGCAGCGCACGTGCTCGCCGCGGCCGACCCGGCCAAATACCGGATCACCCCGATCGGCATCTCTGCCGACGGGGAATGGGCGCTCGCCGTCGAGGCGGCCGATGCACTCGAACGCGGGCCGGCGGCGCTGCCCTCGCGCCTCGATCCGGCCGGCGACCGCCTGTCGCCGTCGGTCATGCTCGGTGACGCCGTCGACCAACCCGAACGGACCGTCGTGCTCCCGCTCCTGCATGGTCCGCTGGGCGAGGACGGCACGGTTCAGGGCCTGCTCGAGCTCGCGAACGTCGCCTACGTCGGGTCTGGTGTGCTCGGTTCTGCCGTGGCGATGGACAAGGCGATGGCAAAACAGGTACTCACCGCCGCCGGCATCGCACAGGCCCGCTACCGGGCCTTCGCCGAACATCAGATCACCCCTGGTCTCCCCGCCGAACTCGCTGCCGAGCTCGGACTGCCCTGCTTCGTGAAACCCGCCAACATGGGTTCGTCGGTCGGAGTCAGCAAGGCTCACGACGTCGACGAACTCCGCGACGCGATCGCCTTCGCGCTGACCTACGACGAGTGGGTCGTCGTCGAAGAGGGCATCACCGGGCGCGAGATCGAGGTCGCAGTCATCGGCAACACCGAGCCCTTCGTGTCGGTGCCCGGCGAGATCGTGCCGGGAGACGAGTTCTACAGCTATGACGACAAATACGTCAACGACGCCAGCACCGGGCTGATCCCCGCCCCGCTGTCGGCCGAAGAGACCGCCGACGTCCGGTCGAAGGCGCTCGCCGTGTACCAGGCGCTGCGCTGCGAAGGCCTGGCACGTTGCGACTTCTTCCTCGAACAACAAGGAGCGTCGCGCGGCTTCCTGTGCAACGAGGTCAACACGATGCCGGGCTTCACGCCGATCTCGATGTTCCCGAAGATGCTGGTCGCCAGCGGCATGTCGTACAGCGACATCATCGATCGCTTGGTCGAGTTGGCCCTCGAACGCCACGGACGCCGGCGTCGCAACACCAAGCACTGACCCGGCAATCGCTCGTAGGCTCACCTGATGCCGATCGTCTCCACCGCCGAACGGTCATTCGACGTCGACGTCGTGGTCTTCGACAAGGACGGAACGCTGGTCGATCTCGACGCAGTCTGGTTCCCGCCCGCGCAGGGTTGGGTCGACGCCATCGCGTCGGGCGACACCGAGTTGGCCGACGGGTTGTCCCGATTGCTCGGCATCGACCTCGCCGGCAGGCGACTGGTTCCCGATGGGATCGCCGCCGCCAGCACCTTCGGCGATATCCGTTCGACGACCGCGGACGAGCTCGCGTCTCGTTCGTGGCAGACCGACCGCATCGACGCCGCACTGCACCGAGCAGCGGCGGCCGTCGACGCTGCGCTGCGATCCACCGAACCGGTACTGCTGGCAGACGTCCCCGCACTGTTCAGCACCCTGACCGCCGGCGGCCTCCAGCTCGCGCTGCTCACGAGCGACGACCGCCAACCGACACTCGACTTTCTCCGCTGGTTGGGCGCCGACCACCTGCTCGACATGGTGGTCACCGCGTCGGATGTCGAGCATCCCAAGCCACATCCCGATGGCCTCGAACGGATCGCCCGCGCGCTGTCGCTGCCGACCGACCGCATGTTGATGATCGGCGATTCCGTGTTCGATCACCAGGCCGCTCGCTCGGCCGGAGCATGGTTCGTCTCGGTCGGCCGCGACACCGGGGCCTCGATTCGGGCCGATGCCAGCGTCGACTGCATCGATCAGCTCGGCGTCGGCTGACGGTCGACCGGCCGGCCGCTACGGTCTCGGCATGTCCGAACCCCACTCAGGCAGCGACAACAGCAACGATCACGGCGTGCCGGGCGACATCGACACGAGAAACGATGTCGGCCTGCTCAAACGACGCGAGATCGAGGCACGCATCGTCGCCCCGTTGCTCGAACGACTCGCAAGCACCTACGGCAACGGGGTCTACGACGTCGCACGAGACGTGATCGTCGAGGTCGCTCGCTGCCAGGGTGCTGCGCTCGCCGAACAGGTCGGCGACGACACGCTCCCGTCCTTCGCCAGGGGCCTCGCTGCCTGGTCGGCCGACGGCGCACTCGAGTCCGAGGTCGTCGAACTCACCGACACGACATTCGCGTTCGACGTCTCCCGATGCCGATACGCCGAGATGTACCGGCAGCTCGGCATGGAAGAACTCGGCGCGACCCTGTCGTGCAATCGCGACGGATCGCTGATCGAGGGCTTCAACCCGAACATCGAGTTCACCAGAACTCAGACGATCATGAGCGGCGCGACGCATTGTGACTTCCGTTTCGAGGTGCGCAGCACGCCGGTCGAGATCGGCGGCTGACCGGACAATCACCGCCACGCGCAGTTCACCGGCTCAGGGCGTCAGCGCCGCCCTCAGAAAGCCGCGCAACTCTTCGCGCAGGTGCCGCAGCCCGACGGCCGATGGTTGCCAACCGACCGACCTGAGAGCCTCTGGTTCCGTCGCGATGCCGGTGACGGTCGCGTACGCGAGTGCAGCGACCAGCCCTGGGTCGGCACGTCGGAGCCGGCCCTTGTCCATCTCGAGGCTGAAGTACTCGATGCAGCGATCGACGAGTGGTCGCACGTGGTGGCGGAGCCGATCCGCCTGTGCCTCCGGGAGTCGGTTCATCTCGCGCATCAGCCCCAGCATCGCAGGCCGTCTGACGGCCGGACGGAACACCGCCCGGACCACGGCGTCGATCCGTTCGAGTGGATCGTCACTGGCCGATCGCACGGCGGCATCGATCACCACGACCAACTCTGCGGCCACGGTCTCGAGCACCGCGTCGACGAGTTCATCCTTCGACGCGAACCAGTACAACACCGTTTGCTTGCGCACGCCGACCTCCCTCGCGATCTCGTCGAGCGACACCGAGTCGACGCCGCGGGTGCCGAACAAATCGAGTGCCGCGTCGAGGATGCGTTGACGGGTGGGGATCTCACGGGTGGTCATGGTCGAAGTCACCGGGCGGCTCGGAGGGTGGCAAGGCTGTCTACCATTTGGTAGACATATCCATTGTGATCGCAGAATCGCTCGCTGGCAAGCGCATCGCCATTACCGGCTCGACCGGATTCGTCGGAACCGCGCTCGTCGAGCGGCTGCTGCGCAGCGTGCCCGATTGCGAGCTGATCCTGCTGGTGCGCGACGGACGGCGCACCCCGGCCGCCACCCGCATCCAGAAGGAACTGCTCAAGAACGACGCCTTCGACCGGCTGCGTGAGCTGCACGCCACGCCCGACGCGGCCGAGACCTTCGGGGAGATGACCGCCCGGCGCATCACCACCGTCGCAGGCGACGTGAGCACCGATGGACTCGGGCTCAGCGACGGCGACCGGACGATCTGGAGCACCGCCGACGTCATCATCCACTCAGCAGCCACCGTGTCGTTCGATTCACCGCTCGATCGGGCCGTCGAGATCAACCTGCTCGGCCCGACCCGCATCGCTGCGCTCTGCCACGAGCTCGGCATCACGCCTCACCTCGTTGCCGTCAGTACGTGCTACGTCGCCGGCAACCGTCGCGGCAACGCCCCCGAAGAGCTCGTGAGTGCCGGACCGTTCGACATCGGGTTGTCGTGGAAGGCTGAGGTCGAAGCTGCGCGCCGCTTGCAGGGCGACACCGAAGCGCTCAGCCGCCAACCGAGTCGCCTCGTGCAGTTCCGCAAGGAAGCGCGGGGGGAACTCGGCGCGGCCGGCGCCCCCGCACTCGCCGGCAAGACCGAACAGCTACGCGAGCGCTGGGTCAAGGATCAGCTCGTCGAGGCAGGTCGCGCCCGGGCGGCCAGCGTCGGCTGGCCCGATGCCTACGCCTACACCAAGGCACTCGGCGAGCAGGCGCTCACCGACACCAAGGGCAATGTGCCGGTATCGATCGTGCGGCCCTCGATCATCGAATCGGCGTGGGCCGAACCGAAGCCCGGCTGGATCCGAGGGTTCCGCATGGCAGAGCCCGTCATCATCTCCTATGCCCGCGGGCTGTTGAAAGAGTTTCCCGGCGTGCCGGAGGGCACCGTCGACGTCATCCCTGTCGACATCGTCGTCGCCGCGCTGATCGGTGTCGCCGCAGCAGGCCCCGACAAGGCGCCGCCGATCACACAGGTCGCCTCCGGCGGCGTCAACCCGCTCAAGTACCGGGCGATGATCGACTACATCAGCGGCTGGTTCACCGAGCACCCGCTGTACGACCCCGAGGGCCAGCCGATCCTGGTGCCCGAATGGAACTTCCCCGGGCGGGGCAAGGTCGAGGGCCAGCTCAACCGGGCCAAGAACATCCTGTCGCGCACCGAGAAGACTTTGCAGGCGCTGCCACTTCGCGGCCGCCAGGCCGAGTTCACGGCGACGCTCGAGACACGACGGACCGAGGTCGAGACGGCCCTCCAGTATGTCGAGCTCTACGGCCTGTACACCGAGTGCGAGGCGATCTACCAGGTCGACAACCTGATCGGGCTCTGGGACACGCTCGACGATCAGGATCAGGCGACGTTCAACTTCGACCCGCGCGTCGTCGACTGGGAGCACTACGTCACTCGCATCCACCTGCCGTCGATCGTGCAGCATGCACGCGTCAAGTCGACGCCGGGCAAGTCGCGCAGCACCGATCGGATGACCCGACTGCGCAAACAGGTGCTCGACCCGAAGCGCCACGTCGTTGCGTTCGACCTCGAGAACACCCTCATCTCGTCGAACGTGGTCGAGAGCTACTCGTTCCTGGCCACCCGCCGGCTCAACGGCCCCGAGCGGGTCCGGTACGTCATGCGCACCGTCGCCGAGGCGCCCACCCTGCTCAAGATGGACAAGCGCGACCGCACCGACTTCCTACGCCACTTCTACCGTCGGTACGAAGATGCCCCGATCGAACAGATCGAGGAGGATGCCCGCGCCATGATGCATCAGCTGATCATGACGAAGAGCTTCCCCGAGGGGCTTCGACGTGTGCGCGAGCATCGGGCGCTCGGGCACCGCACGATCCTCATCACCGGTGCGCTCGACTTCGCGGTCGCCGGGCTCAAACCGCTGTTCGACGAAATCGTCGCGGCAGAGATGAGCGTGCGACCCGACGGCACCTACTCGGGCGAGATGAAGACGGTGCCGCCCACCGGTGAGGCGCGTGCACAGATCCTGTCCGATTACTGCGACGCCGAAGGCTTCAGGCTCGAGGATTGCGTCGCATACGCCGACTCGTCGAGCGACCTCCCACTGTTCGAGGCGGTCGGGTTCCCGGTCGCGGTCAATCCGGAGACACGTCTTGCGGCGATCGCTCGCAAGCGGGGCTGGCTCGTCGAGCACTGGTCGAAGGCCAATGGTGCGCCCAAACCGCTGTTGCCGATCGGCGAGATGATGGTCGAGCGCGAGCGACGTCGGGTGTTCTCGTGAGAGCGCTCCAGATCCGCCGCAACGCGGGCAAGTTCGGCATGGCCCGCATCGCGTCGGCCGTCGCGCCCGCGACCGCGGCACGTATCGGTCCGCTCGAACTACGCTCGATCGACGATCCCGATCGCCCTGGCGAAGGTTGGCACAGGGTGCACACGCGGCTGGCGGGGATCTGTGGCTCGGATCTGTCGCTCGTCGAGGGCCACGCCTCGACCTATTTCGACGACTACGTGAGCTTCCCGTTCGTGCCCGGCCACGAGGTGGTCGGCGAGCTCGACGACGGGACACGCGTCGTCCTCGAACCGGTCCTCGGCCACGAGGCGCGAGGCTTTGCCGCACCGTTCCCCGGTGCCGCTCCCGGCGACGGTGACGATTACGCACACCTCGCCATGGCATCGACGAACGGCAAGGTCGAACCCGGCATCCAGACGGGTTTCTGCTGCTCGACCGGCGGCGGTTGGGCGCCGTGGTTCTGGGCCCACGAGTCTCAACTGCACCGCATCGCCGACGACATGCCCGACGAGCGGGCGGTGTTGGTCGAACCACTCGCGGGTGGCATCCATGCTGCCCTGCTCGCTGCGCCTACGGTCTCCGGTGTCACCGACCCGATCGTCGCCGTGCTCGGCGCCGGCACCATGGGCCTGGCCGCTGTTGCCGGCCTGAAGCGTTATGTCCCTGCTGCCCGGGTCATCGTCGGTGCCAGGTACCCCCACCAGATTGCACTCGCCACGGCGATCGGCGCCGATCTCGTCGTTCCCGCCTCGAAGCTGGATCGCGCCGTGCGTCGGGAGGCAGGTTGCCACCTGGTCGGCGACATCCTCAGCTCCGGCGCACATGCCACCATCGACGCGGTCGGCACCAGCGCCTCGATCACGGACTCGCTGCGCATCACCCGCCCACGCGGTCGTGTGGTCCTGATGGGCATGCCCGCGGAGGTCAAACTCGATCTGACCGGCCTGTGGCATCGCGAGACCGAACTGAAGGGTGCCTACACCTACGGCACCGAGTCGATGCCCGACGGCTCGACGGCTCGCACCTTCGACCTGGCCGTCGACACGGCCAACCACTTCGAGGCCGAACGGCTGTTGTCGGCCACGTACCGCCTCGAGGAACATGTCGAGGCCATCGCCCATGCCGCCGCGGCAGGCCGTCGCGGTGCGGTCAAGATCGCCTTCGATCTACGAGGCCACCGATGACCCCCCACCAGCGCCGCCACAACCCCCGACCCGGTTCTGAACCGACGCAAAGTCGACCCGGAACCACCGTCGGTCGCGAACAGACTTTGCGTCCATTCCCGACCGTGTTCCTCGAAAGGCTTGCCGTCTGATGCCTCGTCCCGGATTCGTCCTCGAAGTCGACCGCTCCACGCCGCCGATCCTGTTCTGGCGCGGAGAAGGGTTCAGCCTCGAGAAGCTCCCCGCCGATCGCAGCCGCGTGATCTACCCGGCCGAGCCCCTTGCCGGCCTCGACGACGTCGACGGCCACATCCGCAACGCTCTCCTCAATCCTGTCGACATGGAGCCTCTACCGGCGCTGCTCAAGCCCGACATGAAGCTCACGATCTGCTTCGACGACGCCAGCTTGTCGCTCCCGAAGATGCGCCGCCCCGACACGCGCCAGCGGATCATCGAAGCCGTGCTCGACCTGGCGGCGGCAGCAGGGGTCGACGACATCCACCTGATCGCTGCACTCGGGCTGCACCGGCGAATGCACGAGTACGAGTTGCGTCACGTGCTCGGCGACCGCATCTTCGATGCCTTCCATCCACGCGGCATGCTGTACCAGCACGACGCCGAGGATCCCGACAACCTCACGGTGATCGGTGAAACCGATCACGGCGAAGTGCTCGAGATCAACAAGCGAGTCGCCGAGAGCGACCTCGTCGTGTACGCCAACATCAACCAGGTCGCGATGGACGGGGGCTGGAAGTCGATCACGACCGGCGTCGCGTCCTACCGCTGTCTCAGCTTCCACCACAACCCGGTCACGCTGCAGAACACCCGCAGCCTGATGGACCGCCACAAGAGCGATCTCCACAAGAGCGTCTGGCGGCTCGGCAAGGTGCTCCAGGATCACGGCCCGAAGATCTTCACGGTCGAGACCACCATCAACACCGATGCATTCCCGTCGCCCTTCGATTTCCTGTCGAAACGCGAATGGGAGTGGTCGGCGAAGGATCGTGCCCTCTACCTCGGTACGCAGAAATCCCTCAACCGCACCCCGAACCGCCTCGCCCGCAAGATCTTTCACAGCATCGAGTCGCCCTACGCCACCACCAGCGTTCAGGCCGGCTTCACCCCGTCGGTGCACGAGCTCACACTCGAGCACGTCTACGCGCAACACCTCGTGCCGGTCGAAGGGCAGACCGACATCCTCACGATGGGCATCCCCTTCATCAGCCCGTACAACCCCGAGGGCATCATGAACCCGATCCTCGTGATGTGCATGGGATTGGGTTACCTGTTCAACATGTACCGCAACAAACCACTGGTACGCGAGGGCGGCGTCGTGATCATGACCCACCCCACCTACCGCGAGTTCAACCCGGTGCACCACCCCAGCTACATCGACTTCTTCGACGAAGTCCTCGCCGACACCACCGACCCCGTCGTGATGTCCGAGAAGTGGGAGAAGAAGTACGCCGAGGACGAGTGGTACCGGCACCTCTATCGCACCGGCAACGCCTACCACGGCGTGCACCCGTTCTATGCCTGGTACTGGGGCGCTCACGGCCAGCAATGGGCGGGCAAGGTGATCATCGTGGGCGGTGACCCGTCAACCGTGCGTCGCCTCGGGTTCACGCCGGCCAGCACGATGGACGACGCGCTCGAGATCGCCAGCGATGTCGTCGGCCGTTCGCCCACCATCTCCCACCTCCACGTCCCCGGCGTGCTCGTGGCCGACGTGACGTGAGCGGTTGACGTCATGGCGAACCAGTACCTCCGATCTGCTCAACGGGCTGCCGGCAGGGCCGAGCGCGTGGTGCGCTCGGCCGCCAAGCCGTTGCGTTCGTACGGCTTCCCCTATCGCGCTCCGAACGTGCCCAAAGGTGTCGAGGTCCCCAAGGAGCCGTCGCGGCTCGGCGCCGACTACGACACCGAATGGGCTCGCACGCCCGTCGCCCGTGCCGCCCGAGGCCTGATCGCCGAAGGCCCCCTGCGCCTGCTGGTGAAGGGGGTCGCCAACCCCGACGTGGTCGGGCTCGATCGGCTGCACGACCTCAGCCGTCACGACGATCCGCCACCGGTGATCTTCGCCCCCAACCACCACAGCCATGTCGACACCGCCCTCATGATCAGGTCAATCCCGTTGTGCTGGCGGCGCGACCTGGTGGTCGCAGCGGCCGCCGACTACTTCTTCGACAAACACTGGAAAGCGGCGCTGTCAGCGCTGTCACTGAACGCGATCCCGATCGACCGCGAGGTCACCGGGCGCAAGTCGAGTGACCGGTTCCGTGATCTGGTGGCCGACGGCCACAGCCTGCTGATCTACCCCGAAGGCGGCCGCTCACCGGACGGCTGGGGCCAAGAGTTCAAGGGCGGGGCGGCCTACCTGGCCGGACGCACAGGTGTCGCGGTCGTGCCCGTCTTCATCGACGGGTCCGGCGCGATCTTCGGCAAGGGCATGAAACGCCCCAAGCCGGGGCGCACCAAGGTCGTCTTCGGCGCCCCGCTCCGGCCTGCCGACGGCGAGAACACCCGCCGCTTCAACGCACGGATCGAAGCCGCGGTCACCCGTCTCGGCGACGAGGCACTCACCGACTACTGGACAGCGACCAAACGCGCAGCGCAGGGCGTCAGCCCGAAGCTCACAGGCCCCGAGTACAACGGTTGGCGTCGCCAGTGGGAGCTGGGCGAACACCGCAAGCTCGGCGCCGCCGGCCTGCGGCGCCGCCAGCAACGGCGCTGGCCCGACCTCGGCTGACCGGGCCGGACCCGTCGGGTCAGCAGGTACCTTCGGGCGGGATCGTCAGCACGGTTCCGACCATGAAGGTCGTCGTGAAGTCGATGCCGGGGTTCGCCAGCTGGAGCTGGTCGAACGTGAGATCGTATTGCTTCGCCACCCGCGTCGGGTTCTCACCCGCAGCGATCGTGTGGGTGCACCCGCCGGTGGCAGCAGCCGTGGTGGGGGTCGCGCTCGGGGTATCGGTCGCGCCGGAACCGGTGCCAGGGATCGGTGTGTTCGGCGGGATCAGGATCTCGTCACCCGGCAACAGCAGATGATTCGTGCCGTCGGTCCAACCGTTGTAGCTGATCAGCACCTCGACGGTGATGTCGTACAAGGAGGCGATCTTCGACAGCGAGTCGCCGGCCTGGACGACGTAGGTCTGAGGATCCGGCGAGATCGACGGCCCGCTCGGTTGGCTGGGGTCGATGAAGATCGTGGTCGTGGTCGTGGTCGTGGCAGGCTCGATCGTGACATAGCTCGAGGGCTGGATCGGTGAGATGGTCGAGCGAGCTCCGTCGCCGGACGAGGCGCCGCATCCCGCCGCGAGCAGGAGTGGGACGACACCGAAGGCCGCGAACACGAGAGCGCTCGGCTTGATCTGCATGGCCGCCAGCGTACGACGTGGAGCGTCGCTGTGGGTGTCACCCCCGCCGCTGGAGCTGCCACGCCGACGAGACAGTGGTCACATTTCGAGGGTCACATCAGCGGCCGAGCCGTCGGTTCGATCGGCTCGGGCAACTTGGTCTCACCCATCAGATACCGGTCGGTGCCCGCTGCAGCGGATCGGCCCTCCGCGATCGCCCACACGATCAGGCTCTGGCCCCGACCCATGTCGCCGGCGACGAACACGCCCGGCACGTTGGTCATGTAGTTCTGGTCGCGTGCGACATTGCCGCGCTGGTCGAACTCGACGCCCAACTCCTCGAGCCACGAACCCTTCTCGGGGCCGGTGAACCCGAGCGCCAGGAACACGTAGTCGGCCTGCAACTCGCGATCGGTGCCTTCGATCTTTTCGAACCTGCCCTCGACCATCGTCACCTCGTGGATCGACAGTGCCTTCACGTTGCCATCGCCGTCGTCGATGAAGCGTTCGGTATTCACCGAATAGATCCGCTCGCCACCCTCGGCGTGGGCTGAGGTCACCTTGTAGACGAAGGCGAACTGCGGCCAAGGGTTGCTGCTCGCACGCTCGTCGGGTGGCCGCGGCATGATCTCGAGTTGTGTGACCGATGCAGCCCCCTGCCGGTGCGCGGTGCCGAGACAGTCGGCTCCCGTGTCGCCACCGCCGATGATGACCACGTGCTTGCCGTGCACATCGATCGGCGATCGCTCGATGTCCCCCAGCTGCACTCGGTTGGAGAGCGGCAGGTACTCCATCGCCTGGTGGATGTTGGCCAGCTCACGCCCGGGCACCGGCAGATCACGCCATTGTGTCGCCCCGCAGGCCAGCACGATCGCATCGTACGAAGCGTGCAGCACCGTGATGTCGACGTTCTCACCGACCACGGCATTGGTGCGGAACTCGGTGCCCTCGGCCACCATCTGCTCGAGGCGACGATCGATATGACGCTTCTCCATCTTGAACTCGGGGATGCCGTACCGCAGCAGCCCACCGATGCGGTCGGCGCGTTCGAGCACGAGCACATCGTGGCCGGCGCGGGTCAGCTGTTGCGCCGTCGCCAGCCCGGAAGGGCCCGAGCCGACCACGACGACCCGCTTGCCGGTGCGAACCGACGGGATCTGCGGCACGACCCACTCTTCGGCGAATGCCTTGTCGATGATCTCGACCTCGACCTGCTTGATCGCGACCGGCGGCTGGTTGATGCCCAGCACGCACGCCGACTCACACGGAGCGGGACACAGCCGCCCGGTGAACTCGGGGAAGTTGTTCGTCGCGTGCAGACGGTCGATCGCGTCGCGCCAATGATCGCGGTAGACGAAGTCGTTCCAGTCGGGAATCAGGTTGCCGAGCGGGCACCCGTTGTTGCAGAACGGGATCCCGCAGTCCATGCAACGCCCGGCCTGCGTCTTCAGTTTCTCCTCGGGGAAGTCCTCGTAGACCTCCTTCCAGTCGCGCAACCGCACCGGCACGGGCCGGTACTGCGGCAACTCGCGCTCCCAGTTCAGGAACCCTGTCGGCTCACCCATTCCCACGTCCTCCTCGATCGGGCTGCACACGGTCGCCGGCACTCGCCTCGCGACCCCACCGCTCTTCGACAGCGTGTCTCGGCAAGTGCTCAGCCACGTGCCGCCTCCATCACCCGGTTCACGGTTTCCGCCTCGTCCAGACCGTCCGCCCGAGCAGCTGCCATCACGTTGAGCACCCTCTTGTAGTCGACCGGCATCACCTTGCGGAAGCGGCTGACCTCCACACTCCAGGCATTCAATATTCGACGAGCGACCGCCGAATCGGTGTAGGCGAGGTGAGCCTCGACCACGGTGCGCAGGAATTCGCGATCGGCCTCGTCGAGCTGTTCGACCTCGACCATCTCGTAATTGACCTTGCGGTCGAAGTCGTTGTTGCGGTCGTGTACATATGCGATCCCGCCCGACATTCCCGCGCCGAAGTTGCGGCCCGTCGAGCCGAGCACCACGACACGCCCACCGGTCATGTACTCACACCCGTGATCGCCGACCCCCTCGACGACAGCCGTGGCACCGGAGTTCCGAACACAGAATCTCTCACCGACCATGCCTCGCAAGTAGATCTCGCCTGCCGTGGCACCGTAGGCGATCACATTGCCGGCGATCACCTGGTCCTCAGCAACGAACGGGGAGGATTCGGGCGGGCGAACGATCAGCCGGCCACCCGACAACCCCTTGCCGAGGTAGTCGTTCGCATCGCCGGTCAGCCGCATCGTGATACCAGACGGCAGGAATGCCCCGAAGCTCTGGCCTGCAGACCCGGTGAATCGGATGTCGATGGTGCCATCGGGCAATCCGGCGCCCTTCCACACCTTGGTCACCTCGTGCCCGAGCAGGGTGCCCACCGTTCGGTTCACGTTTCGGATCGGCATCTCGATGGCGACCGGTTCCGCGTTCGTGATCGCCGAGCGTGCCAACCGGATCAGCTGCTGATCGAGCGCCTCGTCGAGCCCATGGTCCTGCTCGCCCGAACACAACAAGGTCTGCTGGTACGGGTTCGGGACGATCTGCAGGATCGGGCTGATGTCGAGTCCGTCGGCCTTCCAGTGATCGACCGCCGGACGCACGTCGAGCGCCTCCACGTGGCCGATCATCTCTGCCATCGTGCGGAACCCGAGCTCGGCCATGTACTCACGGATCTCCTCGGCGATGTACTCGAAGAAGTTCACGACGAACTCGGGCTCACCGGTGAAACGCCGGCGCAACTCAGGATTCTGTGTGGCGACTCCGACCGGGCAGGTGTCGAGATGGCACACCCGCATCATCACGCAGCCCGACACGACCAGCGGTGCGGTGGCGAAACCGTACTCCTCGGCGCCGAGCAGGGCTGCGACGACGACGTCGCGGCCGGTCTTGAGCTGGCCGTCGGCCTGCACCACGATGCGATCCCGCAGCCCGTTGAGCAGCAGCGTCTGTTGCGTCTCGGCGAGACCTAGTTCCCACGGACCACCGGCGTGCTTGAGCGAGGTCAGTGGTGAGGCGCCGGTGCCACCGTCGTGCCCCGAGATCAGCACCACGTCCGCCTTGGCCTTCGACACTCCGGCAGCGACCGTGCCGACACCCATCTCGGCCACCAGCTTGACGTGGATGCGCGCGGCAGGGTTGGCGTTCTTCAGATCGTGGATGAGCTGCTTGAGATCCTCGATGGAGTAGATGTCGTGATGCGGAGGTGGGCTGATCAGACCGACACCAGGTGTCGAGTGCCGGGTCTTGGCGATCCACGGGTACACCTTGTGGCCCGGCAGCTGTCCACCCTCGCCCGGCTTGGCACCCTGGGCCATCTTGATCTGGATGTCGTCGGAGTTGGTCAGGTACTCGGAGGTCACACCGAACCTTCCCGACGCGACTTGTTTGATCGATGATCGTCGCGCCGGGTCGTGCAGCCGGTCGGCGTCCTCACCACCCTCACCCGTGTTCGACTTGGCGCCCAACCGGTTCATCGCGATCGCCAACGTCTGGTGGGCCTCGGCGGAGATCGAGCCGTACGACATTGCACCGGTCGAGAAACGTTTGACGATCTCGCTCACCGGCTCGACCTCGTCGATCGGAACTGACGCACGCCCTCCTGCGAACTGGAACAGGCCTCGGATGGTCGCAAGCTCTTTGGACTGGTCGTCCACCAGCGAGGTGTACTGCTTGAAGATGTCGTAGCGCTTGGCACGTGTCGCGTGCTGCAGCTTGAACACCGTCTCGGGATTGAACAGGTGGTACTCACCCTCGCGGCGCCACTGGTACTCGCCGCCGAGTTCGAGCTTGCGGTGGGCGCGTTCCGCGGGACGCCGTGGGTTGGCAACTGTGTGGCGCATCTGGACCGATGTCGCGATCTCATCGAGCCCGATCCCGCCGAGTCTGCTGACGGTGCCGGTGAAGTAGCGATCGACGAGCTCGTTGCCCAGGCCGATCGCCTCGAAGATCTGCGCCCCGGTGTATGACGCCACCGTCGACACACCCATCTTGGACATGACCTTGAGCACGCCCTTGCCCGATGCCTTGATGTAGTTCTTGACGGCTCGATGCGGGTCCATGCCGGCCATGCCGTGCAGCCCCTCGGCGATCAGATCCTCGATCGACTCGAAGGCGAGATAGGGGTTGATCGCCCCCGCTCCGTACCCGATCAGCAATGCCATGTGATGCACCTCGCGGGCATCACCACACTCGACCACGAGGCCGACCTTGGTGCGCTGCTTGGTACGCACGAGGTGATGGTGCACGGCAGATGTCAGCAACAGCGACGGGATCGGGGCATCGACCGAGTCGGCGTTGCGATCGCTGAGCACGATCACGCGAGCGCCTTGCTGGATCGCTGACGACACCTCCTCGAAGATCGCGTCGAGCGACGAGCGCAGCGAGTTGCCGCCACCGGCGACGCGATACAGGCCCTTGACGACGTAGGCGGCGAGCCCGGGGAACTGGCCGTCGTCATTGGCGTGGATGATCTTGGCGAGCTCGTCGTTGTCGAGGATCGGAAACGGCAGCACCAGTTGGCGACAGCTCTCGGGACCAGGTTTGAGCAGGTTGGCCTCGGGGCCGACCGACGAGGCCACGGCCGTCACGACCTCTTCGCGGATCGCATCGAGCGGCGGGTTCGTGACCTGGGCGAAGAGCTGGACGAAGTAATCGAACAACAACCGCGGCCGCTTGGACAACACCGCGATCGGCGTGTCGGTTCCCATCGAGCCGATCGGTTCCTTGCCATCGCGTGCCATCGGAGCGACGATGATCTTGAGTTCTTCGTGGGAATAGCCGAACATCTGCTGGCGCCGCAGCACGCTGTCATGGCTGAACACGGTGTGCTCGCGATCGGGCAGATCGTCGAGCTGCACCATCCCGTTCGCCAGCCAGTCTCCGTAGGGGTGCTGGGCAGCGAGCTGCTTCTTGATCTCTTCGTCGTCGACGATGCGACCTTGACGGGTGTCGATCAGGAACATCTTGCCCGGCTGCAACCGGCCCTTGTTCACGACCTTGGCGGGGTCGATCTCGAGGACACCGACCTCGGACGCCATGATGACGAGATCGTCATCGGTGACCCAGTACCGGCTGGGTCGCAGACCGTTGCGGTCGAGCACGGCGCCGATCACCTCACCATCGGTGAAGGTCACGCTGGCGGGCCCGTCCCAGGGCTCCATCACGCTGGCGTGGAACTGGTAGAAGGCGCGCCGATCGGCGTCCATCTCGTCGTTGTTCTCCCACGCCTCGGGGATCATCATCAACACTGCGTGATGCAGTGGACGACCACCCAAATGGAGCAGCTCGAGTACCTCGTCGAACCGGGCCGTGTCGGAAGCGCCGGGGGTACAGATCGGAAACGCCTGCTCGAGGCCGGGCAGATGTTCGCTGGCGGCCATCGCCTCACGGGTCCGCATCCAGTTCTGATTGCCTTGCACCGTGTTGATCTCGCCGTTGTGGGCGACATACCGGTACGGGTGTGCGAGCGGCCACGACGGGAAGGTGTTGGTGGAGAATCGAGAATGCACCAACAGCAGAGCGCTCTCGATGCGTTCGTCGGTGAGGTCGAGGAAGAACTGGCTCAGCTGTGGGGTCGTGAGCATTCCCTTGTACACGATCGTGCGAGCCGACAAGGACGAGAAGTACGAGACGAGTTCACCGGTGAGTTCGTGTTCGGTGCGCTTGCGCGCCACATAGGTACGACGGTCGAGATCGAGGCCGACCTCTCCGCCCGGCGATGAAACGAACAGCTGTCGGAACACCGGCATGGCAGTCCGCGAGGTCTTGCCCAGGCAGTCGGGATCGACGGGCACGTCGCGCCAACCCAGCACCGTGAGCCCCTCGTCGCCCATGATCGACTCGATCTTCGCCTGGGCCTCGCGACGAACCGGCTCGGCGCCGGGAAGGAAGACGATGCCGACGGCGTACGCGCCTTGTGGGGGCAGCTCGAAGTCGACGGTGTCCCGCAGGAGCCGATCGGGCACCTGGAGCAGGATCCCGGCGCCGTCTCCCGTATCGGGCTCGGCACCGGTCGCGCCGCGATGCTCGAGGTTGGTGAGCGCCAACAGTCCGGTTTGCACCAGCTCGTGCGACCGATGGCCTTTCATGTGCGCCACGAAGGAAACACCACAGGAGTCGTGTTCGAAACGCGGGTCATACAGGCCCATGGGCCCAGGAGTCGTCAACATATGCACTTCCACGTAAGTCGGGGGTTGGCTTGTGGGAGTCCGGGACGACGTTGGCCCGAAGAGTCCACCATGTTACGGCACGCGGCTGCAGAACGGAAAATGCATTCGCGTGACGGCCACCGTGACGTCGTGACGTACCGCGACTGTGCGACGCTGGGGACGTGGACATGAACCCGCCGAACATCCCCGAACCCGGTTCGACTCCGCCCCCCGCACAGCAGAATCGAACCTGGGTGTTGGCCGCTGTCGGCGGCCTTGCAGCTCTGGTACTGATCATCGGCCTCGCCGTGTGGGCCGGAGGCGGCGACGACTCCAGCGCCCCGAGTTCGACGGCGCCCGAGTCGACCGTCGGCGACACCTCCACGACCTCGAGCTCCACGTCGACGAGCACGACGACCACATCGACGACGTCGACCTCGACGACGACCACGACCACCTCGACCGTTCCACCGACCACGACCCAGCCGGCGTTCGCGCTGCCGGCCACCGACGACACCGCCTGGACCGTCGACATCTTCCACGTCCCGGACGCGGCACCGCTCACCATGAACCTCGCCGCGATCGAAGGAGATCTGCGCGCCTATGACGGACAGGTGGGCCAATGGCGGTGCATCGGAGTCGTCGGCCTCGGCGACGAGTACTCGGGCTGGTGTGGACCGCCCGACGACCCTGGTCGATTCGTCATCCTGCGAGGAATCGACCCATGGTCGGTCGAGGTCGGCGCGAGCGTCGGCGACGTGCGCCTGTTCAGGCACGAACCCGGATGGCGGCTGCCGAGCAACGGGTGCGCCGAATCGACCACGGTGATCATCGCCGCCGCCGACCTCGGCCCCCTGCCCGTCACCGGTGTCGTCTGTGCCGGCGACGAGGCATTCGTCGGTATCGGAACATTGCTGTTCGGCGATCAACGCGCCCCGGACGGTGGCGGGCTGCTGGTCGCCAACGGCGACGAGGGATGGGACATCGTCGGTGGGCCCGGAACGTCGATCGACTGTGCAGGTTGGCCCGACGGCGTCGATCGATGCGCTCTGTTCGGCGTCGAATCCGAGCTGTTCGAGGCGCTGTTACCGATTCCTCCGAACGAACTGCACACGATGGCTACCGACATCGTCGACGTCCGCGACGAGACAGCGACGGCGATGACCTGGATCGACGGTGAGACCGACCCGGCAGCGATCGAGGCGATCATCCTCGACCAACTCGTCGATCCCGGCGCGGAGGTGCCCGCCACCGTGTTGCGGGCCGACGACGTCGGCTTCGGCGACCCAGCTGTCGACGCGTTGATCGTCGAGGTACCCGAGATGGACGACTCGATTGCGTCCACCACCTGGGCGGTCTGGATCAGCGTTCGCCGTGGCGAAACGACGGCATCCGACGTGCGGATGTTTGTCTGGTCGAGCTGCGCCAGAGGGCTCGCAGGCACCGATCTGTGCGTCTGAGTCAGTAGCGACGATCAGTCGGCAAAGCTGGGTGGGCGGCGCTCCATGTTCGATCTGATGGCCTCGATCTGGTTGGCGGATCCGATCTGCTCGCCGATGATGCGGCGTTCGGCAGCGAACTGATCGGCAGCGCCTTGCGTGAACATGCGATTGAACAGTGCTTTCGACCCTCGCACAGCCCCCGGGCTGCGTCCTGCGATCTCGCCGGCGAGGGCCATCGCGTCGTCGTACGGGTGGTCGCTGAGGCGTGTCACGAGCCCGAGATCGAACGCCTCGCGGCCACCGACCATCCGAGCCGTGTAGGTGAGCTCACGGGCGACATCCGAGCGCACCAACCGACTGAGCATGAACGTCCCGGTCATGTCGGGCACGAGACCCCAGTGCACTTCACGCACCGACCACTTCGTGTCGGGGTGGGCGATCCGGATGTCGGCACCCATCGCGATCTGGAAGCCGCCACCGAGGGCGTGACCGTGCACGGCAGCGATGACGGGCATCGGCAGCTCTTGCCACACCCAACAGATCTGCTGGCCGACATGGGTGATGCGGCCCTCTTCCATCTCGCCGGGGCTACGACCCGAGTCCGACTGGCTGCTTGCACCGTCGGCCATGCCGGAGAACATCGAGAAGTCGAGCCCCGCGCAGAACGACTCGCCTTCACCCGACAGCACGACCACGCGTACATCTTCGGCGGTCTTGAGCTGCTCGCCCGCGTCGGCGATGGCGGCGAACTGTTCACGGTCGAGGGCGTTGCGCTTGTCGGCGCGGTTGAACCGCACGTCGGCGATGCCCTCGGAGATGGTGACGATGACTCGATCAGACATCGTTCCAGTGTCGCAGGTCAGCGCTTGCGGGCCCGCAGCGTGTACGTCGCCGGCAATCGTTCGGGTCGATCGATCAGCCGGTACTCGCCACCGCCGACGTGCTCCATCTGGTCCCCGAGCGCCGCCCAGGGAACGGAATCGTGCTCCTCGAACATGGTCACCTCCAAGTCGGCGTCGCGAAGCGCGTTGAAGATCTCGGCCAATCCGTGGTTGAAGTGCACGATGTCGGGGGATTCCAGCGGCTCGTCGTGGTCGACATACGTGTTCGGTTCGCTGAACGGCACACCCTCGGTCTCGAAGTACGGAAACGCGAGCACGATCAGACCGTCGGGCCGTGGGTCGTCCATCGCCCACAACACCGGATGCCCCTCACGGATGAACAGCTCACCATTCGATCGCAGCAGTTCGGCGACGACCGACGCCCAGCGGCGAACGTCGGGCAACCAGCACAGCGCCCCGATCCCCGTGTAGACGAGGTCGTATCGACCCGATCCGAGCACCTCGACCGCGTCGAACACGTCGGCCTCGACATATTCCACGGTCGGTCCGGCCGTATCGGCCAGCTCCCGGGCGACGGCGAGAGCCGACGCACTGAAATCGAGTCCGGTCACCCGCGCGCCGAGCCGGGCGAGCGACAGCGTGTCGGTGCCGATGTGACACTGAAGGTGCACGACATCGAGCCCCTCGACTGATCCGAGCCGCGGCAGGTCGAACATCACGACATCCGACATGTGACTCGGATCTGATCGGAATCGGTCGAGCTGATAGGTCTCGCTGGAGGCATGGTGCCGAACCCGGGACTCCCAGTTGGCGTGATTGATCGCTCGATAGTCGGCACCGGACATGCGGTCATCGTCACACAACCGGGAGTTCGATCCGAATCCCCCTTGGGCGAGGTGCCAGACTCCAGCGATGCATCTCGACCTCTCCGCCGACGAAGTACTCGCCACCACCCGTTCCGTTCGCAAGCGGCTCGACTTCGACCGACCGGTCGAGCGGGAGATCGTGATGGAGTGTCTCGACCTGGCGTTGCAGGCTCCCACTGGCTCGAACCGTCAAGGGTGGCAGTGGATGTTCGTCGAGGACCAGGCCAAGAAGGACGCTCTGGCAGCGATCTACCGTCGCTCGTTCGAGGTGTACCGCCAGATGCCCGGAGCCGCGTACGCGACCGAAGACCCACGTGCCCAGCGCAGGGACGCCGTCGTCGATTCGGCCAGCTACCTGTCCGACAACTTCCAGCGTGCGCCGCTGCTGTTGATCCCGTGCATCGAGGGGCGGCCCGACGGCGCAGCCAGCAGCACCGCTACGGGCGCGAGCTTCTGGGGTTCACTGCTGCCGGCGGTGTGGAGTTTCATGCTGGCGTTGCGTGAGCGTGCCATGGGCTCGGCCTGGACGACGTTGCATCTCGTCGGTGACGGCGAGCGGGAAGCCGCCGAAATCCTGGGGATCCCACACGACAAGTACAGCCAGGCGGGCTTGTTCCCGATCGCTTACACCGTGGGCACCGACTTCAAACCTGCCAGCCGGCTCCCGGCGAGCGAGGTGTCCCACTGGGACACCTGGTGAGGTTCGATCGGTGACGCAGCCAGGGTTCGCTGCGGGCGACGCCGACCAACACGGGTTCGCGTTCCGATTCGGATGGGGGCTCGACGGGCTTGCCGAACTCGCACCCGTGTGCGATGTCATCGTGGTCGTCGACGTGCTGCGGTTCACGACCGCTGTCAGCGTCGCTGTTGCGGGCGGCTCGATGATCTTCCCGTACCGGTGGGAGTCCGACGAGGCCGCGGGGTACGCGGCCGACCGTGGCGCCGTGCTCGCGCGTCGACGCGAAGATGGTCCGGTCTCGTTGTCGCCGACAGCTCTGATGTCGCTGCCGCGGGGCAGCCGTGTCGTCCTGCCCTCCCCCAACGGTTCGAGCCTGGCCTTCGAGGCGCTGAACTTCGGCACCCCGTTCGTGTTGGCCGGATCGCTCCGCAATGCTGCAGCGACGGCCCGTCGGGCGTCGTCGCTGGCACACGACGGACCGATCGGTGTGATCGCAGCGGGGGAACGTCGGCCGGGGTCAGCAGCGCTGCGCCCCTCGGTGGAGGACCTCCTGGGTGCCGGCGCCGTGCTCACCGTGCTCGACCCGGCCGGCTCGATCTCGGATCCGGGTTGCTCACCCGAAGCGGCCGCAGCCAGGTCGGCCTTCGTCTCCGCTCGCCCACTCTTGGGTGATGTCCTCGCCGAATGCACGTCGGGTCGCGAACTCGCACGGCTCGGGTTTGCCGACGACGTCGCGGCCGCCGCCCAACTCGACGCCGGCAACGTCGCCGCTCAACTCGTCGGCGACGCCTTCATCGCCGTCTGAGGCCGCTCATTCGACCAGTCGAAGCCCCTTGGGGTTGATCGACGACTCGTCGAAGGGCAGGTCGACGACGAACTCGGTGCGGTGAGCCGGGAACAGGTGCTCGCTCACGAGCACGGGCCTGCCGTCGACGTCGGTCGTGATCCGCCGGCACTTGAGCAGCGGCGCCCCGACCGGTACCGCGAGCAGATCGGCATCGGACTGCTCGGCGGACTCGGCTCCGATGGTCTGCGTGGCACCCCGTAGTTCGAGATCGAGCAGTTCGGAGAACGGGCGCTGCTGCACATCCTCCATCGACAGTTTCCGGGCCAGTTCGGCCGGGCACCACACGCTCACCAGTGCGAACGGTTCGCCGTCGGCGAGATTCAGGCGTTTGACGCGCAATACCCGGTCGGTCCTGAGCGCGGCCCGCACGTGTGGAGGCGGAGCATCGAACGCGAACTCGATCACCCGGCGACCGGGGTGTCTGCCGCTGGACTCGAGCTGCGCCTCGATCGTGCCCAACCGTTCGAGTCGTTGACGCACGGGTTCGGTGGCGACGAACCAGCCGAAGCCCTGACGCGCCGCGATCAACCCGTCGTCGCGCACGATCTCGAGTGCGCGACGGATCGTGACCCGACTCACCGAGAACTGGGCGGACAGCTCGGACTCACTGGGCAGCACCGTGCCGGCGTTGGCCGATCGCGCGAGTTCCCTGAGCTCTTCGGCGATCTCCTGATACCGAATGCTCCTCATCGCCCGGTGCCGCCTTCGACATGCGGCTCCGCTGGCGAGACGGCAGGCGGCGCTTCGATGAGCTCGATTCGGTTGCCGAACGGGTCGTCGATGTGGCAACGGATCGAGTCGGGGATCTCGTCGCTCCAACGAGCCTCGACGCCGGAGGTCTCGATGAACGCCCGTAGGCCCGCGATCAGCAGCGCCGGGTGAGCCTTGCGAGCCGCGGTGAAGCCAGGCTCGGCTCCGACATGGAGGCGGGTGTCGCCGGCCTCGAACCAGACACCGCCGCGGGCGGCCATCACCGGCGGTTTGGGCACCTCGGTGAACCCGAGCACGCCGCCATAGAAGTCGCGCGCGATCTGCTCGCCGCCGGGAGGAATCGCCAACTGGACATGGTCGATACCCCGCCACGAGGGAGTGTCGCTCGTCTTTGCCGGACCCATACAACTTGTATTATAGTTGTCTACATGACCGTGAGTGCCACCACACCTATCGAACTCGTCGAGGCCGTGTACGCGAAGCTGCCGGCAAACGCGCAGCTGGGGCGCGAACGCCTCGGCCGACCGCTCACGTTGGCCGAGAAGATCCTGATCAATCACCTCGTCGACGCGGAAGGCCAAGAGCTCGAACGAGGTGCCAGCTACGCCGATTTCCACCCCGATCGCGTCGCCATGCAGGACGCCACCGCCCAGATGGCGCTGTTGCAGTTCATGACCGCAGGGCTTCCCGAGGCTGCGGTGCCGTCGACCGTGCACTGCGACCACCTCATCCAGGCCAAGGTCGGCGCTCAGATCGACCTCGGCGTGGCCGTCGACACCAACCGCGAGGTCTACGACTTCTTGAAGAGCGTGTCCGCCAAGTACCAGATCGGCTTCTGGGGTCCCGGCTCCGGCATCATCCATCAGGTCGTGCTCGAGAACTACGCCTTCCCCGGCGGCATGATGATCGGCACCGACAGCCACACCCCCAACGCCGGTGGGCTCGGCATGGTGGCGATCGGAGTCGGCGGCGCGGATGCGGTCGACGTGATGACCGGGTTCCCCTGGAACGTCCGCTGGCCCAAGGTGATCGGCGTCAAACTGACCGGCACACTCTCCGGCTGGAGTGCACCCAAGGACGTCATCCTCGAAGTGGCCAGACGTCTCACCGTCGAGGGTGGCACCGGCGCGATCGTCGAGTACTTCGGCCCCGGCGCCGACAGCATCTCGGCCACGGGCAAGGCGACGATCTGCAACATGGGCGCCGAGATCGGCGCAACCACCTCGCTGTTCGGCTACGACGCCAACATGTCGCAGTATCTCAAGGCGACCGGACGCGAGGCCATCGCCGACGCGGCCGACCACGTCGCGAACGAACTTCGACCCGATGACGGCGCCTTGTACGACCAACTCGTCGAGATCGATCTCGACGATCTCAAGCCGTTGATCAACGGGCCCCACTCACCAGATCGCGCCCACCGGGTCGGCGCCGCAGGCGTCGGTGCGGCCGCACGCGAGAACGGATGGCCCCTCGACGTGTCGTCGGCATTGATCGGCTCGTGCACCAACTCGTCCTACGAGGACATCACCCGGGCGGCATCGATCGCACGACAGGCAGCCGCCCGCGGTCTCACCGCCAAGACACCCCTGCTCATCACGCCCGGTTCCGAGCAGACCCGCGCCACCATCGAACGAGACGGCCTGCTCGCCGACCTCGAGGCGGTCGGCGCCACGGTGCTCGCAAACGCGTGTGGCCCCTGCATCGGCCAGTGGAGCCGGCCCGAGTCGGTGACCAGCGAACCGAACTCGATCGTCACCTCGTTCAACCGCAACTTCCCCAAACGCAACGATGGTTCTGCGAACACGCTCGCGTTCGTGACCTCACCCGACACCGTGATGGCGATCGCCCTGTCGGGCCGGCTCGACTTCGACCCCACCACCGACACGATCACGGCGCCCGACGGCGCCGAGGTCCGTCTCGACGCGCCGGTCGGCCAGGTGCTGCCGGACGCAGGCTACGACCCCGGTGAAGACACGTTCACTGCGCCGCCGGCCGACCCCAGCGGTGTCGAGGTCGTGGTCAGCCCCACCAGCGACCGGCTCCAGTTGCTCCAGCCGTTCCCGGCGTGGGATGGTCACGACTACGTCGGCCTGCCGGTGTTGGTGAAGGCGCGCGGCAAGTTCACCACCGATCACATCTCGATGGCGGGGCCCTGGCTCAAGTACCGGGGCCATCTCGAGAACATCTCGGGCAACCTGTACATCGGAGCTGTCAGCGCCTACCGGGATGGTCTCGTCGGACAGGGCAAGAACCAGCTCACCGGAGCGATCGAGAGCTTCCCCGACATCGCCAAGGCGTACCACGAGGCCGGGCAACCGTGGGTCGTCATCGGCGACGAGAACATGGGCGAAGGCTCCAGTCGCGAGCACGCCGCGATGGAGCCTCGCTTCCGTCTGGGGCTGGTCGCGATCGCCCGCAGCTTCGCCCGGATCCACGAGACGAACCTCAAGAAGCAGGGCATGGTGCCGCTCACGTTCGTCGACCGTTCCACCTACGACCTGATCGACGAGGACGACCGCATCAGTGTGCTGGGTCTCCCGCCGGTGCCAGGTCAGAACGTCCAGTGCCAGATCGTCAAGCCCGACGGGTCGACGATCGACTTCGAGGCCAAGCACACCTTCAGCGACGAGCAGGTCGACTGGTTCAAGTCGGGCTCGGCACTCAATATCGTCAGGGCGAAAGTCGCAGCAAGCGACACCTGACCCGCTACCCCGTTCTGTTCAGCGTTTCGCAGGGACGGTACGGCGGTTTGCCGAACAGAACGGGTTGGCTACCGAAGCGGGTTGGCGCCGAGGATCGTGCGGGCGTGGGAGATGTCGTGCTGCAGCTGCTCGATCAGCGAGTCGATGCCGTCGAACTTCCGCTCGGACCTGAGAAAGTCGACGAAACGTACCTTCGCCGATTCGCCGTAGAGATCATCATCGAAATCGAGTAGATGCGCCTCGAGCAGCGAACTGTCGGCGTGCTCGTAGAAGGTCGGACGCCGGCCGAGGTTGATCGCGCACGGATGCACCGATCGGTCGGGGCGCTCGTACCACCCGGCATAGACACCATCGGCAGGTAGACACACCCGGTTGGGCACCTCGACGTTGGCGGTAGGGAATCCGAGCAGTCGACCTCGTTCGTCACCCGACACGACGCGACCTCGCGCCTCGAACGGTCGGCCCAGCATCTGCATCGCCAACGAGACATTGCCACCCGCCAGCGCCCGCCGGATCGCGGTGCTGCTGACCGGTTCGTCGACGCCGTCCTCACGACCGATCAGACTGATCGGTTCGACATCGAACCCATAGGTCTGACCGATGTCGCGAAGCAGCACCACGTTCCCCTCCCGGTGACGACCGAAATGGAAGTCCTCGCCGACCACGACACATTCGGTGCGCAGACACTTCACGAGGACGCGCTCGATGAACGCCAGCGGGGACTCTTGGGCCTGGGCCTCGTCGAACGGCAACACCACGGCGGCGTCGACGCCGGTCAGTTCGAGCAACTCCATCCGTTGGTTCTCATCGGTCAGCAGCTTCGGCGCCGACTCGGGGCGCACGATCGATGCCGGGTGCCGATCGAAGGTCACCACAGCAGAACGGGCACCCCGAGCTGTCGCAATGTCCCGCACTTGGGCGATCACCGACTGGTGTCCGCGATGGAGGCCGTCGTAGGCACCGATCGTGATCACGGTGCGTTCGTTCGGGAACGGCACGGAGGATGCATCGGTGACGACCAGCACGGCCGTTGACGCTACCTGCCAGTCGCCGTCGGGAGCACGACGGACGGCTTCACGTCACGGTCCCGAAACACCTCGTATACCGCGAGCAAGGTGTCGTCGGGGCCGAATACGGCCCACGGTCCGTCCCCGCGGACCCCGTCGAAGCGCGGCAGGACCCTGCCGTTGGCCACGAGGGCAGCTGCTTCGACGTTGATGTCGACGCGCTCGAGGCCGCGCACCGTGGTGGCGACGGGCAGGAGTTCACACTCGCCGGGGGCACTCGATTCGTCGATCGTGAACTCGCCGACCGCGGTACGGCGCAGGTTGCGCAGGTGCGCTCCTCCACCCAGTAGATGGCCGAGATCGGCAGCCAGCGTGCGGATATACGTACCGGCCGTGCATTCGACCTCGATGGACAGCACGCCGGGCTCGGGACCCTCCTCGACCGCGAACGAGTGGATCGTGACCGGGCGAGGCTGACGCTCTATCTCGATGCCTTCGCGAGCGAGCTCGTGCAGCCTCCTGCCATCAACGCGAAGAGCCGACACCATCGGCGGGATCTGCTCGATCGCACCCGTGAGGTGCTCGGCGACGACCTGACGCACCCGATCGACAGTGACGTCGGTCATGTCGTGGGTGGCGGTCACCTCGCCCGCCGCATCGAGCGTGGATGTCTCGGTGCCCAGCACCACCTCACCGACGTAGCGCTTGGTCGTCTTCTCGACGAATCGCAACAACTTGGTGGCCATCCCGACTGCGACCACGAGTACGCCGGTCGCGTCGGGATCGAGGGTGCCTGCATGGCCGACCTGGCGTTCACCGAAGCGTCTACGAAGCATGCCGACGACGTCGTGACTCGTGACACCGGCCGGCTTGTCGACGACACAGAGGCCGTGGGTGGTCGCGGGTTTACGCCTGGCCACGGCGCTGACGATCCTCGCGGAGGATGTCGTCGATCCGTTCGGCCGAACGCAGGGCGATATCGGGCCGGAAGTCGAGGATCGGCGTCTTCTTCGTGCGGATCTGCTTCGCGATCGAGGACTGCAATCTGCTGCGGTGCGCCGTGAGGGCTTCGATGATCTCGTCATCGCCCTCTTCGCCAGCCAGCGAGTCGAAGTACACATGCGCGCGATTCAGCTCGTTGTCGACCTCGATGCCGGTGACGGTGACGAACGACAAGCGCTCGTCGTCGATCCGGACCAACTCGTCGGCGATGATCTCGCGCAATGTCTCGCCGACGCGCGCCGATCGCGGATACCGATGCCCTCCACCGCGGCCGCTACCGCTGCCTCCGCCCGACGAACGCCGTCCGCGTCCAGCCATGGGTTCGGTCAGCTCAACGTGCGAGCGATCTCGCGCTCGTCGTAGGTCTCGATGATGTCGCCCGGCTTGAGGTCTTGGAAATCGGACAGGCCGATACCACACTCGAAGCCGGCACGCACCTCCTGCGCATCGTCCTTGAAGCGACGCAGCGACGCCACGGCACCCTTCCAGATGATCGTGCCGTTGCGGAGGAACCGCACCTTCGACCCGCGGGTGATGACACCGTTCTGCACGAGGCAGCCGGCGATTGCGCCGAGTTTGGGCACGCGGAAGATCTCGCGCACCTCGGCATCGCCGGTGACGACCTCTTCGTACTCGGGTGCGAGCATTCCGACCATCGCCTGTTCGATGTCCTCGAGCAGTTTGTAGATGATCTCGTAGGTGCGAATCTCGACACCCTCGACCTCGGCCGCCTCGCGCGCCTTGCGATCAGGGCGAACGTTGAAGCCGATGATCGTCGAGTTCGTCGTAGCTGCCAGCGTGATGTCGTTCTCGGAGATTCCGCCGACGGCGCGGTGCACGAACGTGAGATCGACCTCGTCGCGGCCCAGTTTGCGAAGGCTCTCGGTGACCGCCTCGAGCGACCCCTGCACATCGGCCTTGAGGATCAGGTTGAGCGTGGCCGACTCGCCTGTCTGGATCTGATCGAAGATGTCCTCGAGCTTGACACCGGACTTCACGCGAGCGTCTCCGCGCTGATCGCGCACACGCCGGTGGAACTCGCGGGCTTCACCGACCGTACGTGCGGTCTTCTCGTCGGGCGCGGCGCGGAACTCGTCGCCCGCCTCCGGCACCGACCCCAGTCCGAGCACCTCGACGGGCGTCGAGGGACCGGCGACCTTGACCATCTCGCCCTTGTCGTTGATCATCGCCCGCACCTTGCCCCAGGCGGGGCCTGCGACGATCGGGTCGCCGACCTTGAGCTCGCCCTTGTCGACGAGGATCGTGGCAACTGGGCCGCGTCCCTTGTCGAGGTTGGCTTCGAGCACGATGCCCTTGGCGCGGCCGGTCGGGTTGGCGCGGAGGTCTTCGAGCTCGGCGACCGCGTTCAACTGGTCGAGCAGATCGTCGATACCGAGATCCTGCAACGCCGACATCTCGACGACAATGGTGTCGCCGCCCCACGACTCGGGGACGAGTTCGTGTTCGGCGAGCTGGGTCAGCACGCGCTGCGGATCGGCATTCTCCTTGTCGATCTTGTTCACGGCGACGACGATCGGAACGTCGGCGGCGCGAGCGTGATTGATCGCCTCGATGGTCTGGGGCATGATCCCGTCGTCGGCGGCGACGACGAGCACGACGATGTCGGTGGCATCGGCGCCGCGAGCACGCATCTGCGTGAAGGCCGCGTGACCAGGCGTGTCGATGAACGTGAGCTGGTGCCCATCACGCTCGACCGTGTACGCACCGATGTGCTGAGTGATGCCACCTGCCTCGCCGGCGACGACGTTGGCATGACGGATGCGGTCGAGCACGGTGGTCTTGCCGTGGTCTACGTGGCCCATCACCGTGATGACCGGCGGACGGGCCTCGAGCAGATCCTCGTCGTCGTCATCGCTGTCATCGAACAGCGCCTGCAGCTCGACCTCTTGTTGCTGACCCGGGTCGACCAGCAGCAGGTCGGCCCCGAGATCGAGAGCGTAGAGCTCCATGTGCTCGTCGGACAGACCCATGGTGACGGTGAGCATCTCGCCGTGCTGGAGCAGGAACTTGATGACATCGCCTGCGGTGCGGTTGAGCTTGGGACCGAACTCTTGTGCCGACACACCACGTTCGACGACGATCGTGCCCTGGGGCACGGGTGCGTCGTGGGCGGTGTACGACTGCTCCTGGGGCTGCAGCTCGTCACGGTCGCGACGACGGCGCCGCTTGCTGCGACGAGGTGGGCGACGTTGGCCGCTGGGACGACCGCCACCGGGGCGACCAGGACCACCACCGGGACCACCACCGGGACCACCACCGGGACCACCGCCGCCGTACGGACGACCTGGGCCACCGCCGCCGGGACCGCCACCAGGGCGACCGGCGTATCCCCCGGTTCGGCCACCGGGGCCACCGGCCGGGCGCGAAGCCGCGGGACGCGCTGAACCTGGGGGTGGCGGAATCGGCTTGCCAGTGGCGGAAATGGGACGGCCGGGAGGCGGCGGAATCGGCTTGCCGGCCATCGATCGGGGCGGCACCGGGGGTGCAGCCGGATCGGCGGACTTCGGCGTTGGCGCTTTTGCGACAGGTGCTTCGGCGCGTACGGGCGGCGCCTCGGCGGGGCGTGGCGCATTCGGGTCGGGTCGGCCGCTCGAGATGATGCGACCGCTGTCACCGGTGTCGGCGGACTCGGGGCCGGCGCTCGAGATCATGTGTGGTGCAGCAGCGGCTTCGGCGGCCGGTTGCTCAGAAGCTGCGGGCGCCTCATCGGTAACGCTCGAGCCCGCGGCCTCGACCGGCGCTTCGACCGGCGCCGGCTCGGCGGCCACCGGTTCGACCGGCTCGGCCTCTGACACCGCGGCACTCTCGGGGGCATCGGCCTGTGGGGCCGGAGCTTCGACAGCGCTCTCTTCGGGCTGGGCTGCGATGACCTCGGGGGCCGCCTCATCGGGCTGCTCGGCCGGCGACGCGGCCGCGGTCTGCTTCGCCGCAGTCGTCTTCGCTGCTGGCTTCTTCGCTGCTGGCTTCTTGGCTGCGGTTTTCTTCGCTGCGGCCTTCTTGGCCGGCTTCTTCTCGGCTTCTGGCTCTTCGGGCTGCTCGGGGCGGGTCAGACCGTCACGCTCGGCGCGGCGACGCACCATGTCGGCGTAGGCCTCCTGGAGCGACGATGAATGGCTCTTGACGGGCACGCCAAGTTTTTCGCACAGGTCGACCGCCTCGGCATTGGTCATGCCGAGTTCCTTCGCTAGTTCATGTACCCGGATGTTCTTCGCCACGCTGGGTGTCAACCTTTCGTCGTCTCTGCAGTCTCGCATGGGTGGAGTCGTTCCCCACCCCGTCGTTCAGTTCATTGTCGTTCAGTTCATTCGGCCGTTGGTTCGAAGCGTCGACCGACCGGCCAACGCTTCGGTGAGTCGATCGATCGACGAAGCAGGCACGGCGACGCGCCAGGCCCGGTCGAACGCCCGACGGCGTCGCGCCGGCTCGATACACCCAGTTCCGCACAGCCATGCACCACGACCCGGGGCATGACGGTCGATCCGAATACGACCGTCCGCGTCGATGACGCAGCGGAGCAACTCGGCCTGCGGGCGCCGCTGGCGGCAGCCGATGCAGGTGCGGATGGGCACGTTCTCGTCACTGGGCCTCGTCATCTCCATCGCCACCGGGCTCATCCGCCGACGTCGTTGTGTCATCGGCACCGGCATCGTCGGACTCGG
>JAHEDX010000111.1 GCA_024641005.1 Acidimicrobiaceae bacterium | reverse complement strand
TGCCCGCCCGAGGCCCGATCGCGCATCCCTGGCACGATGGCCTTGATGGTGTTGACGACACCATCAAGGTTGACTGCCATGACCCGATCCCAACCGCCGAAATCCGGGTCAGCGACAGCTGCGCCGCCACCGCCCACTCCTGCGTTCGCGCAAGCGAGATCGATCGCGCCGAACCGATCGACCGCCTCCGCGACCCCCGATCGCACAGACTCGCGGTGAGTCACATCCAGCTGTACGGCGAGCACGCGCTCTGGTTCGCCGAGCAGCTCTGTGGCCGTTTTCAGTGTCGCGTCGTTCACGTCGGCGATGACGACCTGCATGCCTTCGGCGAGAAACGCCTGGGCCATGCCCAATCCGATCCCGCTCGCTCCGCCCGTGATGAACGCTGTCTTGCCCGTCAGGTTGCGCATCGCGACATCGTGCCCGATCGACCCTGACGCCGACGACTCCGGACGGGGCCGTCCACAGCCTCATCGTCGCTGATCGAGGCGGCTCTCGCTCACGCCTCCAGAGACGGGCGAGGTGGATCCGCCGACACGCCAGAGCGAGACCACCCGATATCGACGCCCAGAGTCGCCGCATCGGACCCGAAACACGTGTGCGGTATCTGCCCAAGCGTGACGCCGCACTTTCACCGACATAACGGTCCAAGCGTGACGCCGCACTTCCACCGACATAACTACCCAAATCGGGCACCCGATAGTCAACGAGTACTCATGGACCTTCGGAGATGCTGGCCTGGGACCGCCTGATCCAACATCGAGCACGGATCCGCTGGAATCCCGACCACTGCACGGTACTGAATCGACGCAAAGTCGACCGGGGACCAACGGGTACGCCTGAATCAACTCTCGGTCGATTCGAGACCACCCGCGACGTCAGATGGCTCCGAGCATCCTCGCTGCTTCGACGGTGTTCTCGAGCAGGCAGGCGATCGTCATCGGACCGGTGCCACCGGGCATCGGCGTGATCGCCCCGGCGACCGCTTGCACGGCTTCGAAATCGACGTCACCGACGATGCCCGACTCGGAACGCGAGACGCCGACGTCGATCACGGCGGCGCCCGGCTTCACGTGATCAGCGGTGATCATGCGGGCCTGGCCCGCAGCGGCCACCAGGATGTCGGCCTGGCGGCACACCTCGATCATGTCAGGCGTACGCGAGTGGGCGATCGTGACGGTGGCGTCGACACCCTTGCGGGCGAGCAACAGCACCTGCGGCAGCCCGACCAGCGTCGAGCGACCGACCACGACGGCACGCTTTCCCTTGATCTCCACACCGAACCGGTCGAGCAGGCGCATCACGCCAAGTGGCGTGCACGGCACGTGCCCGGGGAGACCACGAACGAGCCGGCCCATCGAGCGCTCGGTGAGCCCGTCGACATCCTTCTCGGGCGGTAGCAGCGCCAGCACCGGCTCGGGGTCGAGGTGAGCCGGGAGCGGCAGCTGGACCAGGATGCCGTGCACCGACGGGTCGGCGACCAGGTCGGCGACCGCCGCCTCGACCTCGGCCTGGGTCGACTCTTCCGGGAGCTCGACCCCCTTCGACACCATGCCTGCCTCGCCAAGCTTCTTGTGCTTCATGCGAACATAGATCTGGCTCGGTCGGTCACCACCGACCAAGACGGTCGCGAGGCACACGGCGGGCGACCCCATCGCCTCGATGTCCCCACGGATCCGTGCAACGGTCTCGTCACGCAGACGATTGCCATCCATCAAGATCGCCCCACCAGGGGTGCGTTCGAAATCGTTCATGTCAGGACAATCCTACGATCTGGCCGCTCTCGTCGAAATCGATCCGAGAGGCGGCAGGAGCCGTGCCGAGGCCCGGCATCGTGCTCATCGCACCACAGATCGGATAGACGAATCCAGCGCCGACCGACGCCCGGGCTTCGCGCACCGTGAGGGTGTGCCCGGTCGGAGCGCCCTTCAGCGAAGGGTCGCCGGAGATCGACAGGTGCGTCTTGGCAATGCACACCGGCAGGTTGCCGAACCCGTTTTCCTCGTAGTTCTGCAGCTGCTTGTTCGCGGCCGCTTCGTACTCGACACGTTCGGCCCCGTAGATCGTCGTGGCGACCGTCTCGATCTTGGTCTTGAGGCTGTCGCCGTCGGCGTACAGGAAGTGGAAACCGCTGTCCTCTTCGCACGCCTCGATCACGGCCTGAGCCAGATCGATGGCCCCGGCACCACCATCGCTGAAATGCGTGCACACGGCCACCCGCGCACCCACGCTCTCGGCGATCTTGCGGATCGCGTCGTGCTCGCTGGCGTGGTCGGTCGGGAACCCGTTGATCGCCACCACGGGTGTGACGCCGTGGGCCTTGACGTTCTCGATCTGCTTGCGCAGATTCGCCGCCCCAGCGGCGACATCGTCGGGATTCTCGGCGAGCAGATCTTCGGGCAGCGGCCGACCGGCGACGATCTTGTACTTGCCCGAATGAGCCTTGAGCGCACGCACCGTGGCCACCAGCACGGCGGCGTCGGGCACGAGGCCGGAGGCGCGGCACTTGATGTTGAAGAATCGCTCGGCACCCATGTCGGCGCCGAACCCGGCTTCGGTGATGAGGTAATCGCCACCACGGATGCCGATCAGGTCGCCGATGACCGACGAGTTGCCGGTGGCGATGTTGCCGAACGGTCCGGCGTGCACGATCACCGGAGTGTTCTCGATCGTCTGGAGCAGGTTCGGCGACAGGGCATCGCGCATGATGACGGCCATCGATCCCGCACCCTGGATCTGCTCGGCCGTGACGGGCTCGCCGGTCTTGGTGTAGCCGACGACGATGCGACCGAGTCGCGCTCGCAGGTCGTCGGGGGAATTGGCCAACGCCAGGATCGCCATCACCTCCGACGCTGCAGTGATGTCGAAGCCGGTCTGGCGCACGACACCGTCCATCTTGCCGCCGAGCCCGATGACGATGTTACGCAACGAACGATCGTTGACGTCGAGCACACGACGCCACGTGATGTTGTCGAGATCGAGCCCGAGTTCGTTGCCGTGGTGCAGATGGTTGTCGACCATCGCCGACAACAGGTTGTGTGCGGCGGTGACAGCATGGAAATCGCCGGTGAGGTGCAGATTCAGCAGCTCCATCGGGATCACCTGGCTGTATCCGCCGCCGGCGGCGCCGCCCTTGATACCGAACGTCGGCCCCATGGAGGGCTGGCGCAGTGACAGCACTGCATTCTTGCCGACATGCTTCATCGCCTGTCCCAGGCCGACCGTGGTCGTGGTCTTGCCCTCGCCGAGCGGGGTCGGCGTGATGGCCGTGACAACGACGTACTTGGCCTTGGGGCGGTCACTCAACTCGTCGATCGCGTCGAGGCTGATCTTCGCGAGCTCGCGGCCATACGGGCTGAGCAGATGCTCGCCGATGCCCATCATGGCGGCGATTTCCGCCATCGGTTTCGGCGTCGCCGCTCGGGCGATCTCGAGGTCGGTCGGAAAGGACATGAGGAACCACTCCCAGTGCTGAAAACCACGAATTAGATAAGTGAAGTGTCGCACAGATGCGGGGCGTTCCACAATACGGAATCGTTCCGTCTGGTGGAACCACCACTGCAACACCTGAGCTAGAGTCTCGCGCATGGCACGCCATCAGCACCGGCCGATGCAACGGCTCACCCAGCCACTCGTGCGCGATGCAGGGGTACTCCGAGCTGCTTCGTGGGACGAGGCCCTCGAGCGGGCAGCTGCGGGCTTCCGCCACTCACGCGAGTCCCTCGGCGGACGTTCGATCGGTGTGTTCTCGTGTTCGAAGTCGACGAACGAGATGAACTTCGTCGCCCAGAAGCTGGCGAGAACGGCTCTGGGCACCAACAACATCGACTCGTGCAACCGAACTTGACACGCCCCCTCCGTGGTCGGTCTGGCCACAGTGTTCGGAGCGGGCGGCGGGACGTCGTCGTATCAGGAGGCCGAGGCGGCTGACGTCATCGTGATGTGGGGGTCGAATGCACGCAACGCCCACCCGATCTTCTTCCACCACGTCCTCACGGCGGTCAACCAGGGTGCCAAGTTGTACGTCGTCGACCCGCGGCGCAGCGAGACCGCTCAGTTCGCCGACCGATGGCTCGGGTTGCACGTCGGCACCGACATCGCATTGTCCAACACGATCGCACGCGAGATCATCCACGCCGGGCTGACGAACATGAGCTTTGTCGAGCGCGCCACCACCGGCTACGACGAGTATGCGGCCTCGGTCGAACCCTGGACGCTCGAGCGAGGCGAGCAGGTCACGGGCGTACCGGCCGACGCCATCCGCGAGTTGGCCCACGCCTACGCCCGAGCCGAGGCCGCACAGCTGTGCTGGACACTCGGGATCACCGAGCATCACAACGGCGTCGACAACGTGTTGTCGTTGTGCAACCTGGCGATACTCACCGGACAGGTCGGCCGCTACGGCGCGGGCCTGACACCGCTGCGGGGCCAGAACAATGTTCAGGGCGGCGGTGACATGGGAGCGCTTCCCAACAAGCTCCCCGGCTTCCAGGACATCGTCGACGATCAGGCACGCGCCAAGTTCGACGCCGAGTGGGGTGTCACCGTGCCTTCCGAGGACGGCTGGCACCTCACACAGATGTTCGAAGCGATGGAACGGGGCGACCTGCGATCGGTGTTCGTGATCGGCGAGAACCCCGCTCAGTCCGAAGCCGACGTCCACCGCGCCGTCGAACTGTTGCGCGACCTCGACCATCTCGTGGTACTCGACATCTATCTCACCAAGACCGCCGAGTTGGCCGACGTCGTTCTGCCCGGGTCGGCGTCATGGTGCGAGTCCGACGGCACCGTTACCAACTCCGAACGACGAGTCCAGCGCGTTCGCAAGGCGCTCGACCCTCCGGGCGATGCACGTGACGACATCGACATCCTGCTCGACCTCGCTCGCCATCTCGGCCACGACTGGCATTACGACGACCACGAGGAGATCTGGGACGAGCTGCGCAGGCTCTCCCCCATGCACGCCGGCATGTCGTGGGCCCGGCTCGAGACGCTCGGCGGGATCCAGTGGCCGTGTCCGTCCGACGACCAACTCGAGCCGCCGTATCTGCACGGGCGACTCTGGGCCGACGATCCCGACCAGTTGGGCCGACGGGCGCCGTTCACCGTGGTGGTCGACGATCCCCCGGTCGAGGCGCTCAGCGATCACTACCCACTTCGACTCACCACCGGTAGACGGCTCGACTCGTACAACACCGGCGTGCAATCGGGCGGGTACCGAAGCCCCAACCGACTGGGCGAGACGCTCGACCTGTCGCCCGAGGACGCCCACCGGCTGGGAGTCGCCGATGGCGAGCAGGTACGCATCAGCTCGGCACGCGGCCAGGTCGTCGCTCCGGCCCGCATCGATCCGGGCTTACGGCCCGGTCTGGTGTTCATGACGTTCCACTTTCCCGACGAGGTCGATGTCAACCAGCTCACGATCGATGCCACGGACCCGAAGGCCGGAACGGCCGAGTTCAAGGCAGCTGCCGTCAGGGTCGAACGACTCACACACGTTTCGACACCCACATGATCATCACACGACGAGACCGAGACGAGGGGCTGGGCGCCAGATGGACCTGAAGACCCGAGGGGAACCGCCCTCGGCCGACGAGCTCGCCGCAGTCGATGCGGTACTCGGGGCAGCGCCCGACCGCGATCTCCACGACGTGACCGGCGGTCACTCACTCCGCAACCGACGGCATCTCCTGCTGCCCGCACTGCACGCGGTCAACGACCGCGTGGGGTGGATCAGCCAGCGAGCCATCGACTACATCGCCGAGCGGCTCGATGCCTCGCCCGCCGAGATCTACGGCGTGGCGAGCTTCTACGCGCTGTTCTCGCTCACCGAACGGCCCGCCCATCAGGTGCATGTGTGCGTCGACCTGGCGTGCCGCGCGAACGGCGGGCCCGCCGAGGGCGATCTACCGGCGGGCGCCCACGCGTCCCCGTGCCTCGGGGCCTGCGAGCGCGCTCCGGCCGCCTTCGTGATCGATGCCGGTGCGACACCGAGCCAGGCGGTGGCCGGCCACGTGACCGCGGTGCAGGTTCGACAGTGGTCCGACGGCGACGGCCCCGATCCCGAAGCCGCTCCTGCCGCCGCCGTCCCGCAGGCCGGCGATCGATCGCTGGTCCTGCTCGCCCGGGTCGGCCGCGGTGACCCACTCGATCTCGATGGCTACATCGCCGACGGTGGCTTCCGCGCCCTCGCCAAAGCGCGCGAGCTCGGACCCGTTGGCGTGATCGCAGCGGTCGACGCGTCCGGTCTCACGGGTCGGGGAGGGGCCGCCTTCCCGACCGGACGGAAGTGGGAGGCCGTCCGCTCCCAACCGGCGACGCCGCACTACCTGGTGTGCAACGCCGACGAGTCAGAACCGGGCACATTCAAGGACAGGGTGCTGATCGAGAACGATCCGTACGCACTGATCGAGGCGATGACGATCGCAGCGCTGGCGACCGACTGTGCCTACGGCTACATCTATCTGCGCGGCGAGTATCCGCGAGCGTTCGCCACGCTGTTGCACGCGCTGACGACCAGCCGCGATCGAGGACTGCTCGGCGGCGAGACCGGTTTCGACATCGCGGTCGTCAAAGGTGCAGGCGCCTATATCTGTGGCGAGGAGACGGCGATCTTCAACTCGATCGAGGGATACAGGGGGGAGCCGCGCAACAAGCCACCCTTCCCGTTCGAGGTCGGCCTGTTCGGTCAGCCGACGGTGGTCAACAATGTCGAGACGCTGATCAACATCCCGTCGATCGTCCTCGACGGGCGTCCGGCCAACCGCCGGTTGTTCTGCCTGTCGGGAGCGGTGAAGGTTCCCGGCGTCTACGAGACCGAGTTGGGGTTGACGCTCGGCGAGTTGATCGAGTTGGCCGGTGGACTGCGCGACGGATCCGAGCTGCAGGCGGTCCTGTTGGGTGGCGCCGCCGGCGGCTTCGCCGGCCCCGCAGATCTCGACCTCGTGCTCGATCAGGATTCGACGCGTGCCGCCGGCCTGACGCTCGGATCAGGTGTCGTGATGGTGCACGATCAGTCGGTCGACCTGATCGACCAACTCACCAGGATCGCCGCCTTCTTCCGTGACGAGTCGTGCGGCCAGTGTGTGCCCTGCCGCGTCGGCACCGTGCGCCAGGAGGAGGCGATCGAGCGTCTCGCTGCCGGTGCGAGCACTGGTGATCTCGACCTGTTGCGCGACATCGGCCAGGCGATGAAAGACGCGTCGATCTGCGGTCTCGGCCAGACCGCCCACAACGCCATCGAAACGGCGATCGTCCGCCTGGGGGTCTTCTCATGAGCCGGTCCACGACTCCGTCGCACGACGCTGAGAGCACGGTCACGCTGTCGATCGATGGCACCGATGTCTCGGTGCCAGAGGGCACCACCCTCCTCGACGCCTGCGGCGGCAAGGGGTGCGGCATCCCGACGCTCTGCTACGGCGACACGATCACACCCAAGAACGCCTGCCGCGTCTGCATGGTCGAGGTGGAAGGATCGCGCGTGCTGGTGCCGTCGTGCTCACGCCAGGCCGAACAGGGCATGGTGGTGCGCACCCGGTCCCAGCGCGTCGACCACGCCCGCAAGATGGTGCTCGAATTCCTCGGCTCGTCGGTCGACCTGTCCCTCACCGACCACATCACCGAATGGAATGCCGAGTACGGCGCCGATCCCGGCCGCTACGGCGCAGACGCGCAGACCGTTGCCCAGCCGGTCAAGATCGACAACGACCTCTACGTCCGCGATTATGCCAAGTGCATCCTGTGCTACCAGTGCGTCGATGCCTGCGGTGAACAGTGGCAGAACAGCTTCGTGATCGACATCGCCGGTCGTGGATTTGCTGCTCATGTCTCGACCGAGAACGACGTGCCGCTTCCCGACTCGGCGTGCGTGTACTGCGGCAACTGCATCCAGGTCTGCCCGACTGGTGCGTTGATGTTCAAGACCGAGCACGACATGCGCGAGGCAGGTAGCTGGCAGCCCGATCATCAGACCACCACCGACACGATCTGTGCATTTTGTGGCGTCGGATGCAACCTGACACTGCACGTTCAGGACAACACGATCGTGAAGGTCTCGTCGCCGCCCGACAGCCCGATCACTCACGGCAATTTGTGCATCAAAGGCCGCTTCGGTTTCCAGCACGCACAAAACCGACCCGACGAGACCTGAGGCCGGCCCGGTCTCGACCCCGGCTGGACCGGAGGGGGCTGGACCGGAGGGGTGCCGTCAGGCGGTCACCGACTCGCGATCTGTGTCAGCTGCGGACGCCGCGGCCGGCTTGGGCGCTCCCTTGAAGTAGAACCACAGGGTCGGCACGAGGTAGGCGAAGTAGGCGACGACACGGATCCGTTCGGGATCGGACGACCAGCCGAACAGGCCCTTCAGGAAGTCGTAGGTCCAGCCCGTCGCGAGCGGACCGCTCGTGATCTCCCAGACCGGCGTGCTGTACCAGGCGCCCTCGAACTCGAAGAACTCGCGGAACTCGTGCACGCCCTTCGCGAACAGGCCGGCGGCGAACACGATCAGCAGCAGGCCGGTCCAGTTGAAGAACTTGCGGAGATCGACACGGTCGCTGCCGAGGTAGAACAGATACCCGAGGACCGCTGCGATCGCCAGACCGATCAGACCGCCGATGACGACTTCGGCGCCGGAGGCGCTCGACGTCTCCGCACCCAGCAGGAACAACACCGTTTCGAACCCCTCGCGGGCGACGGCCACGAAGGCCA
>JAHEDX010000175.1 GCA_024641005.1 Acidimicrobiaceae bacterium | reverse complement strand
CACCGAGGAGTACGGTCTGCACACCGAGCCGAGCCGCCCGGCCCAACCCAGACTCCGGTCACGATCCAGCTCGTCGACCGGCCACCAGAACGGGGAACCTGCGATGAACGATGGATCGGTGACGGGCTTTCATCACGTTGCCCTCACGGTGAGCGATCTCGCCCGGAGTGCTGCGTGGTACGAGCGCCTGCTCGAACTCGAGCTGACGATCGACGAGCACGAGGAGTCACGCCAGGCAAAGGTGTACCGGATCGCCGGGACCGGATCAGTGCTCGGCCTGGTGCAGCACGCGACCACAGCAGTATCGACGGGTGAGGCCTCGTTCCGTCCAGACCGGATCGGGCTGGATCATGTCGCGTTCGCCGTGGCCGACCGAGCCGCCGTCGACGGATGGGTCGACCGACTCGACGGCCTCGGCATCACACATTCGGGAGCGATCGACATCCCCGTCGGTGCGATCCTCAACTTCCGCGACCCCGACGACATCCAGATCTCGATCTTCTGGGATCAAGGCTGACCGACGGTCGGTCGGGCTCGCGAGCGACCCGCCCGACTACCAGTTGATCTCGATCTCGATCCCGCTCTCGTCACCGATCTCGAGTTCGACTTCCATGGTGACCTCGTCGGGCACCTCGGCACGGATTCGTAGGCCCTCGCGCACGAACTCGACCTCGTTGTGACGCTCCAGCGAATCCGCAAGTGCGTGCAGCCATTTTGCGGCTTCCTCGCGGCGGAGTCGACGCTTGTCCTCGATCTCGATCAGGTCCATACGCCAGTCCTAGCAAGTCCACGCCCTGCGCGCCATGGCGACATCCCAATTGTCTGACGAGCGCGTCGACCCGCGACCGCAGCTCGACGAGGCACGATGCCCTCAGGCTCCGATGATGGTCACGGTTCCCGCCGTGCCGTCGACGCGTACCCGAACGCCGTTGCCGATACGGCTGGTGGCATCGACGGTGCCGACGACGGCCGGGAAGCCCATCTCGCGTCCCATGATCGCCGCGTGCGACGCGAAGCTGCCGTGGTCGGTCACGATCGCGCCGACGACCGCCAGGAACGCGTTGAACGACTCGCCGGTCGCTGTCGTGACCAGCACCTCGCCTTCTTCGAGGTCGAGCAGGTCATCGAAGTTGCGAACGATCCGAGCCGCGCCTTCGTAGACGCCACCGCTGCCACCGATCCCGATGATCGTCTCGTCGTCACCCATGGGTGATTCGATATCGCCGGACACCCCACCGATGTAGAAACCGAGCGCCGACATCAGGCGAGCGAGCGGAGGTGGCAACTGGTCGACGGGGGGTGGCGGCGGTGCGGGCGGGCCGAGGGTTGCGGGCGCTCCGGCGGCGCTGGCGCGCTTGCGGGTCGCCACTCTGGCGGTCAGCTCGTCTGCGGTCGGCGACGGGGACCCGTCGAGCAAGGCGTCGATCTCGGCAGCCCGAAGATCGAGCGTGTCGTACATGAACGAGATGCGGCCGGCCTCGAACATTCGGCGACCCAGCTCGATCAACGCCAACCGCAGCAGGCCAACCGCCGCGGAGTCGCTGTAGAGACCCCGCTCGTCGCGTAGTCGATAGACGAAACGGGCCTCGGCCAGCAGTTCGTCGAACTCGTCCCGATGTTCGTCTGGCACGGCCGCCCGCAACTCGTGCTCGACGGACTCGGCCCGTCGCATGCCCGCATCACGATCATGATCGACGCAGGCACGAATCCGGTCGAGCACGATGTCGGGGCGCTCGCCGATCGTGGGATTGGTCAGGTCGAACCCTGCAGCGAGGCGGTACCCGGCTGCGCGCATGTAGGTCTCGACGGCAGGGATACGGCGGCGCAACTCGGCCAGGCGTTCGTCGGCTGGTGCGTCGCCGTCGAGGAGCGCGCGGGCCGCAGCATCGTCCCGCAGAACGTCGATCGCGGGATACAGCTCGGGAGGAACCACGCCCGACACCGGGGACCAGCCGTCGAACACCGCGAACATCGGCACCGGATTCTGGCCTGTCCATTCGATCGCATGCAGGATGAAATCGCCGACCGGCATCATCGCCATCAGGTTGAAACGGTGATGCTGGAACCACATCTCACCGAGGTGCTCGATGCAGCGGTGGAGATGGTTGCGGAGTTGCTCGGTATCGAGCGAGCGCAGATCGACTGATGCGATCCGCTGATGTTCGGCGATCGACAACGGCTTGCGTTCCTCGTCCCAGAAGCGAACGGCCTCACGCCAGATGCGTTGCTCGAAAGCGGCGGCCGCCAGCCCGGTTCGTCGACCGATCTCGGCGCCGAGTTGCTCGGGCGACTTCGGCCCCTCCGGACCCGGAGCATCGAATGGCTGAGCTTGCGTGTAGGGGAATCCGTTGACGTACTCGAGCCGGATCGTGTCGAGCAGCGCGCCCCATGGTGCGAATGCCTCGGCGAATCCCCTGGCGAAACCGGCCGGGTACACCTCCTGGAGCAGCGGTGTGACGGCGACCGGCAGGTGGGCGCGATCCTGCCCCCACGGCCCCGG
>JAHEDX010000174.1 GCA_024641005.1 Acidimicrobiaceae bacterium | reverse complement strand
GGGTAGACCGTGTCGGGATCGAGTGGGTAGGCGTCCCGCGTCTTGTTCTCGAACGTGAACGTCCAGAGGTCGCTGGAGGCGATGCCCGGCGGGTCGCAATCGATGATCGCGCTGGCGATGTCGGTCCACCAGGCTCGGAAGTGGTTCGCCGACTTGAGGACGACGACCCGGTAGTCGCGCGGGTCGAACCCCACGTTCTTCATCTGCCCCGCGTCGAAGGGTTGCATGACACCGCTCACGACGGCGACGTCGACGCCGCCGATGGTGAGACCGACCGCAGGGCCGGTGTCGAACGTCATTCCACGACCCATCGGCGAGATGACGGTATAGCGGTTGTCGCCGATCGTCTTGACGTAGGCCTTGCCGCGCACCGGCTCGCCGCTGAGGGTCGAGCGCTTGCCGCCGAGTTCGACGTCGATCACGCTCCCGACTCCGGCGGCGATCGCCTGTTGCACCGTCTCCGGGTCGCGGATCGTGCACACCGCTGCTTGCTCGACCTGGTTGCGGATCAGTTCGTGGAGCACGTGCGTCGCGTCGCCAGGCGCTCCGCCCCCCGGATTGTCGGACTTGTCGGCGATGACCACCGGGCCGGGCGAATTGTCGTCGGGGATGAAACCCATGGTGTGCTCGAGTTCGGCGCTGGGGTCGGCAAGCATCGCCTGGCTCTCGTCGAGGGCCTCCGGACGGTGCACCTCGTTCGACAGGACTCGACCCTGCTGCATCAATGCCTCGAGCGCCCGATCGACCGCTTCGGCCGCCGAGATCGGCTTACAGACGAAGCGCTGCCGGTGTTTCCAGAGGAGCAGGGCGAACTCACGGGCCGTGTCCGACGCAAGTTGCTCCGACTCGGCCCAGCAGTTGACCGTGGCGGTGTTGAACGGGATGTCGGCGTACGGGAAGCCGTACGCGAACGAGAACTCGTGGATCCCGGGGCGCTGCGCGAATTCCTCGACCTTCTGACGGATCGGTGCGTGCAGGCAACCGTCCATGGTCGACTGGGGCGAGAACAGCATCGGGACGTGTTCGAAGTGGCCGTGCGTCACAGTCGTTCCGCTGATCATCCCGGGGAGGAGCCGGGCCGCCCGGACGGCGGTGTCGTACATGTCGACGTGCGGGTAGTGGTGGACGATCGTGATCAGGTCGACGTTGCGGAGGTGCTCGTCGGTCAGGTTGCAGTGGTGGTCGATGGAACATGCGATCTTGACGTCGGGCCCGACGACTTCGCGAACCGCACCACACAGATCGGCCTCGACGTCGTCGACACCAACGGCCACCCCCGCCCCGTGCAGCTGCAACGCGACCCCGTCGAGGGGCAGCGCGGCGGTGATGCGGTCGACGATGTCCTGCTTCATCTGGGCGTAGACGTCACCGTCGATCGTCGGCCCGGCGCTGTAGCTCCACAGCGCCGTCGGCACGACCTCGACCTCGGGGGTCTCGGCGAAGCCGTCGAGGAACCCGCCGATGTAGGTCTTCGATCCCTGGTAGCCGTCGACGAGGTCGTGGTCCGCCCAGAGCTGGAACCCGGTCGTCATGTTCCCGGTGATCGTCGCGTACCCCAACGACTCCGTGGCGAAGGTGTTGACCTCCTCGAACAGCCCTGCGATGGCAATCCTCATCTGCGCCTACCTTTTCGTGCTTCGCGCGTTGCTTCCTGGAACGTGATGTCCGTGACGCTCGTGTGATCGCGTTCGTGCCACAGATCGGGGCTGCGTCACCACATCCACGCGTAGGGCTCGGCGGGCTCCATCTGAGCGACCACGGGGCCGGCGAGCTCCTTCGGGCCGTTGATCAAGACCTGCATGGGGCTGGCCCCCTCCGACAGGTCGAGCGAATCGATGTCCACCCAGATGACCGCCGGCTGGATCGTCGACTCGAAGTAGTAGCGCCGAGCGGAGTGGTCGGTGATCGTGCGCCACAGTGTTGCCGAGATGTTCGCATGCTCGGGGTTCTCCATCCCGAGCGGGACACCGATCGCCCGCATGACGGAGAACACCGATGCGACCGCCATGCGGGGATCCTCGTACTTGGGGCTGGCCTTCATCAGATAGCTCACCCGCACGTACCGATCGGCGGCATTGATCGTGCCGGGCAGCACGCGATCGCCGCCGATGAGCTCCCAGTACGCGTTGATCGCGAGCTGCTGTTCGTAGATCGGCGAGTTCGTCATGGCGACGTACTCCGAGCCGTGGTGGATGACGAGTTCGCCGTCGAGGTACTCGAGGACCGCAGAATCACCCGTGGAGTCGGAGAGCGACATGTGCACCGCCGCCGCGCGGCCGTTGGGCAGCGTCGGCGCCACGACCGAGAACGGCGGGTCCTGCATCGCCGCCACTGCCTCGTCCACCGTGGCGAAGAGGTCGAGAAAGTACTGGGCCCAGGCGCCGATCGAGAGCACCGGCCTGTCCGACTCGGCCGCATCACCGAAGTCGGCTTCGGCGAGGTACAGCACGTTGGCGACGAGGCCCTGCTCGTTCATCCCGTCCGCGGTCGCTGCGTCGTAGAAGGAGGCGA
>JAHEDX010000044.1 GCA_024641005.1 Acidimicrobiaceae bacterium | reverse complement strand
CCGACCAGGTGAAACGGGCCCTGGCCGAGACCTCGGGCGTCGTCACCGACGTCGGCTCGGTCAAGGCACCGATCTGCGCCGCGTGCGACGATCCGCGCTTCATCGGCGGCCACCCCATGGCCGGCAGCGAGTTGGACGGTCTCGAGGGCGCCGACGGTGACATGTTCAACGGCGCCATCTGGGTCGTGACGCCCGTCGCTCACAGCGACGACCAGACGCTCGCCACCGTGTCGGGTGTGGTGCGCCAGCTCGGTGCGGAGGTCGTGGCCCTGACGCCCGACAAGCACGACCAGGTCGTCGCAGTCATCAGCCATGTGCCACATCTCGCTGCCGTGATGCTGATGCAGCTCGCATCGGACCGGGCCGAAGAACACGCTGCGCTGCTCAGGCTGGCCGCCGGCGGGTTTCGTGACATGACCCGCATTGCCTCGGGCCACCCCGACATCTGGCTCGACATCTGCGCCGAGAACCGATCCGCCATCGTCACCGCGCTGGGCGGGCTGATCGATCGACTCTCCGACATCCGGGAAGTCGTCGACACGAGCGACCGCAATGCATTGCAGGCCGTGCTCGCCTCGGCACGCGACGCTCGAACGAACCTGCCGGGACGCGTCGCTCATCCAGAGGCGCTCGCCGAGGTTCGCATCCCGATTCCCGACCGGACCGGGTCCGCTGCAGAGGTCTTCACGCTCGCGGCGGACCTCGGTGTCAACATCGCCAACTTCGAGGTCGTCCACATGGCAGAGGGAAATCGCGGCGTGGCCGTCGTGCTCGTCGACGCCGCGTCGAGCGATGTCTTCCGCGGCGGGCTGATCGCTCGCGGCTTCAAACCTGCGGTCTCCCCCCTCGTCTGAGCGATGGCGGCAAATCGGATCATCCGCCTGATCGAGGGCCCGGTCGATGCCGTGGTGCGGGTACCCGGGTCGAAATCGGTCGCGAACCGGGCGCTGGTCTGCGCCGCGCTGGCGAACGGGGCCAGCATCATCACCAACGCGCCCGACGGCGACGACACGCTGGCGATGCTCGGTTGTCTCACGACCCTCGGCCTGGCCGCCACGATGTCCGATGGCTCGGTCTCGATCAGCGGCGTGGGTCCGAACTGGGGGAGCGATCCCCTGCATCTGCACGCAGGGCTGGCGGGCACGACTTCACGTTTCATCACCGCTCTGGCTGCGCTCGGGCGCTGCCCTGTCACGATCGACGGCCACCCACCCTTGCGGAAGCGGCCATTCGGTCCCCTGCACACCGCACTCGGCCAACTCGGCGTGCTCGTCACACCCGGCGAGACCGTCGGGGGTCTGCCGGTCACGGTTCAGGGCCCACCGTCCACCGGTGAGGCGGCGATCAGCGGGGACGTGTCGAGCCAGTACGTGACGGCGCTGATGTTGATCGGCCCCTACCTGCCGGGTGGGCTCCGGTTGCGCCTCACCACCGAGCTGATCTCACGTCCATATGTCGATCTGACCGCGTCGGTGATGGCGTGGTTCGGCCGTGATGACGTATCCATCGGCCCCGGCCTGATCACGGTTGGTCCGGGCGCCTACACACCTGCTGATGTGTTCGTCGAGCCCGACGCCACGTCGGCCGGTTACCCGCTCGCGATTGCGGCCGTCGTCGGTGGGGCGGTCGAGATCGCCGGGCTCGGCAACAACGCGCTACAGGGCGATGCACGATTCCCCGACCAGCTGGCAGCGATGGGTTGTAGCGTCGAACGCACCGACGAGCTGGTTCGTGTGCGTCGCGACGGTCCGTTGCACGGCATCGACATCGACATGGCCGACGTGTCCGACCTCGTCCCCACGATGGCCGTCGTGGCCGCGGTGGCCGACACACCGAGCCGGATCCGGGGCGTCGGTTTCATACGGGACAAAGAGAGTGACCGCCTGGGCGACCTCGCCGGCGAGCTGCGCAAGGCCGGTGTCGACATCGACGAACACGCGGACGGGCTCGACATCCGGCCCTCGCTCGGTCGTCTGCGTCCAGCCAGGCTGGCGACCCATCACGATCATCGGCTGGCGATGGCCTTCGCAGTGCTCGGTTCGGTGACCGAAGGTGTGCAGGTCGAGGACCCCGACGTGGTGTCGAAGAGCTGGCCTGGATTCTGGACGATGCTCGACGAGTCCTTCTCATGACCTCGATCACGGTCGCGGCCTTCGATTTCGACCAGACGCTCACACGACACGACAGTGTCGTGCCGTTCCTGCGGCAGGTGGCCGGTACGGCACGGCTCGGCGCGGGGCTGGCCGTACGGGCATCCCGAGTGACCGGTGCTGCCGTTCGGCGCGACCGAGACGCGCTTCGGGCTGTGGCCACCGAAGTTGCGCTGAGCGGCGTATCGCGGACAGAACTCGACCGTCATGGCACGTACCTGGGTACCCGCATCATCGAGCGGGGCCTTCGTGCCGACACGGCCGCACGGCTCGTCTGGCACCGCGAGCAGGGTCACCGAATCGTGATCGTCTCCGCCTCGTACGCCCAGTACGTTCAGATCGTCGGCGAGCATCTGGCCGTCGACGGCGTGCTCGCGACCGAAGTCGAGTTCGACGACCAGGATCGATGTACCGGACGCCTGGCGGGCGAGAACTGCCGTGCCGAGGAAAAGGTCGTGCGCTTGTCAGCGTGGCTGAGCTCGCTACAGATCGAGCGAAGCGACGCGACGATCTGGGCGTATGGCGACTCCACCGGTGATCGCGCCATGCTGGACTTCGCCGACCATCCCGTCTGGGTCACCAAACCGCTCGCTAGCGTTGCGCCGTCCCGCTGACCAACACGACGGGCCGATCGAACATGAACGCACTCCTTCGCACAGCGCGCCCGAAGCAATGGCTCAAGAACGTGCTCGTCTTCGCCGCGCCCGGCGCGGCGGGCGTGCTGAACGAGCCCGAGGCCCTCAAGAACACGTTGCTGGTCTTCGTGGCGTTCTGCCTCGGAGCGAGCGGCACCTATTTCTGGAACGACATCCTCGACGTCGAGGCCGACCGTGCTCACCCCACCAAGTCGAAGAGAGCGATCGCCGCCGGCGAAGTCAGCATCACCATCGCCAAAGTCGTGGGCACCTTGCTCCCGCTGTCCGCGCTCGCCGTGGCCGCGCTGACCGGCCGTTGGCAATCGGTTGCGGTCGTCGCCACGTACATGGCGATCACCTTGAGCTACAGCGCGATCTGGAAGCACGTCGCGGTGCTCGATCTCGTGGCGATCGCGTCCGGATTCGTGCTGAGAGCGGCTGCGGGAGCGGTCGCGGTCGATGTGCCGATGTCGAGCTGGTTCGTACTGGTCACGACATTCGGATCATTGTTCATCGTGACCGGCAAGCGATACGCCGAGGCCCGTGAGCTCGGCGAGAGCGCACACGAGGTTCGGTCCACACTGGGCGAGTACAGCGAGGGCTATCTGCGCTTCGTGCTGGCGGTCACCTGTGGGGGCGCGCTCGTGAGTTATTGCGTCTGGGCGTTCGAGACAAGGGACCTGGCAGGCAGCCAACTGCCGTATTACGAGCTCTCGATCGTTCCGATCCTCACGGCATTCCTTCGGTATGCACTGGTACTCGACCAGGGCCACGGTGCTGCACCCGAAGAGGTGTTCGGCCGTGATCGGGTGCTGCAGCTGATGGGTCTGGTGTGGGTGATCGTGTTCGGCGTGGCGGTGTACACGTGACCACGTCTGGCCTACCCTTCGATGCCGTGTGGTCCGCCGTCTCGAACGTCGAGGGATGGATGACGCAGGGGCAGGCACGAGAGCTGTACCAGGCCGCGGTGAACTGCCCACCCGGGGGCCGGATCGTCGAAATCGGCAGCTTCCGGGGTCGGTCGACGATCGTGCTCGCGATGGCGGCATCGGCGGGCACCGAGATCGTCGCCATCGACCCACACGCCGGGAACGACCGGGGGCCTCAGGAGCTCGACGGCTACGCAGCGGCCGCCGGTGACGACCATGTGATGTTCGAATCGAATCTCGCGGCCGCCGGAATACGTGACCGAGTCACCCACATCCGTGAGTTCTCCGACCGCGCGCATCAGCTGGTCGACGGTGAAATCGATGTGTTGTACGTAGATGGGGCCCACCGCTACGGACCGGCTTCCGCGGACATCAGGCACTGGGGCGCGAGGGTGAAGCAGGGTGGCGCTCTGCTGGTCCACGACTCGTTCTCGTCGATCGGGGTCACCGGCGCCATCATGCGGGTCCTGTTGGTGCACGACACGTTCCGGTACGTCGGACGATCGCGATCACTCGCCGTGTACCGGGCAGGGGCCGAGGGCGGCAGGATGCGCAATGCGTTCGTCCAACTCGCACAGCTGCCCTGGTTCGTGAAGAACGTCGCGACCAAGGTTCTGCTGACGATCGGCGTGGGCAGGCTGCTGAGCAAACTCGGGCGTACGCCACCTGAGTGGCCCTACTGACCACTCGAAGCGCTCGGCGCCGCAGCCGACGCCGAAGTCCGTCGAACGGTCGGGTGGAGGGTATGCGCACATGGCGATGCCCTCCCACCCGCACTATGGCGTGGGTATCCTGCAGCCTGTGGCGCCCGTCGATCCCGTTCCCTCCGGTCGACGGACCCTGCTCGCCGGGTGGGGACGGGCAACCCCCAGCTCGGCCGACCTGGTGGACGTCACACCCGACACGCTCGCCGCCGCAGTGAAGGATCTGCCCCGACGGGGCGGAATCGCTCGCGGTCTGGGGCGCTCGTACGGCGATCCTGCCCAGAATTCCGGTGGCCACGTCCTGCGGCTCGTACCCGAAAACGAGCGGATAGTGATAGATGATCGAACCTGCACCGTGACGACCGGTGCGGGCGTCAGCATCGATGATCTGCTCGCGATCATCGTGCCCCGTGGCTACTTCGTCCCGGTCACACCCGGAACCCGGTTCGTCACCATCGGCGGAGCGATCGCCAGCGACATACATGGCAAGAATCACCACGCCGACGGTTCGTTCGGCGATCATGTGTCGAGCTTGCGACTGATGTTGGCTGACACCACGGTGGTCGATATCGCTCCCGACCGTGACCCGGAGCTGTTCTGGGCGACGATCGGCGGGATGGGGCTGACGGGCGTGATCGTCGATGCGACGTTCCGCCTGATCCCGATCGAGACCAGCCGAATGTCGGTCGAAACACGACGTATCGGGCATCTCGACGAGATCATGGCCCGCATGTCCGAGAGCGATGCCACCGTGCGCTATTCGGTCGCCTGGATCGACTTACTGGCGACCGGAAGGCATCTGGGACGCGGCGTGCTCACCAACGCCGAACACGCGACCGCCGATCAGCTCGGCCCGCGTGAAGCCGTCGATCAGCTCGCCTACGCAGGCAAGCAACTCGTCGCTGTGCCCCCAGTCGTGCCCGCCCCCGGTCTGATCAACCGGCTGTCCGTGGGCGCGTTCAACGAAGTCTGGTATCGCAAGGCACCGGTCGTACGCGAGGGCGAGCTCCAATCGATCCCGACCTACTTTCACCCCCTCGACCTCGTCGGCGCCTGGAATCGCGTCTACGGCCGCAACGGCCTGCTGCAGTACCAGTTCGTAGTTCCGTTCGGCGCTGAGGGTGTCTTACGCACCGTGATCGAACGAATCTCGGCATCGGCCCTGCCAATCTTCCTCACGGTGCTCAAGCGCTTCGGTGCGGGCAATCCTGGGCACCTGAGCTTTCCGCTCGGCGGCTGGACACTCGCCATCGACGTCGCCGCCAACCGGGCCGGGCTGTCCGAGCTGCTGCGGCATCTCGACGCGCTCGTCCTCGATGCCGGTGGGCGGCACTACCTCGCAAAAGATTTTCAAACGAGCCCGGCTGCGATCCGACGGGGATACCCGCGCCTCGACGAATGGCTCGCCATCCGCGGCCGGGTCGATCCCGCCGGCGTCTGGTCCAGCGATCTCAGCCGCCGTCTCGGGCTGACCCCCACCACGAACTGATCGGACCCATGCAGAACGCACTCAACGAACCCCAAACGATCGTGTTGCTCGGGGGCACCAGCGAGATCGGTCGGGCGATCGTCGACGAACTCATTTCGTCGACGACGCAGACCGTCATCCTGGCATGTCACCATCCCGACGGAGCCCAACCCGAACGATTCGCCAGAGAGGGACTCGACGTCGTCGTCGAGTACTTCGACGCAGCCGACACCGAATCTCACGACGGGTTCGTGCGCGATCTCGCCAAGGCACACGGCGACATCGATGTGGCTGTCGTGGCGTTCGGCGTGCTGGGCAGCCAGGCCGAATTCGATGCCGATCCGCATGCAGCGGCGCAGGCCGTCCACATCAACTACACCGGCGCGGTCAGTGCCTCGCTGGCCATCGCCGGCCAGATGAGACGGCAGGGTCACGGTCAGATCGCAGTGCTCTCGAGCGTGGCCGGCGAGCGTGGGCGGGCGAGCAACTTCGTGTACGGCTCATCGAAGGCCGGTCTCGACACGTTCGCCCAGGGATTGGGCGATGCCCTGGCCGACTCGGGCGTGCGGGTGACGGTCATCCGACCCGGGTTCGTGCACAGCCGTATGACGCAGGGCCTCAAGTCGGCGCCCTTCGCCACGACCCCGCGGGTCGTCGCAGAGTTGGCGGTGGCAGGGATGCGTAAGGGCAGGCACACCGTCTGGACGCCGGGCATCCTGCGCTATGTGTTCATGGTGTTGCGGCATGTGCCCAGGCCGGTCTTTCGGCGGTTGCCCCTCGGCTGATCGTCGCGGGCACTCGACCGGTCACGGGGTCGCGTCGGGATCGATGCCACCGCCGCCGATACCCGGCGCCCGCCCTGCGAGGTCGGCAGGGTTCAGTCCGCCACCGCCGTCGCATCGTTCGAAGAGCAGCACGAGGTTGGTCTCGTAGCTGCCGATCAAGCAGTGATGATCGGCGACTGCCTGATTGTGTTCGGGTGAACCGTGCTCGACCGACGCGTTCGGCTCGGTCCAGCCTCCCCACGTGTTGGTGAGTACCACGAAGTCGGCGGTCGCGATGTCGGCGGCCATGCCCGAACCCGCTGCGTCCGCCAAGCCGGGATCCATCTCGATGAAGTAGGTCCCCGGTTCGAGCTCGCTGAACAGCCAGTAGACGTACGTGTCCGCGTACACCGTACGGCTGAGGTCTCCCGGTCCGACGAACAACGAATCGCCCGGCTTCATGCGGGCCTCGAGTTCGGGCATCATCTGGGCCATGGCGGAGGACACGGCGGGATCGCCCACCCAGAACCGGTGTCCGTCACGCACGATCTCGAACGGCACGGGCAGATTGCCGACCGACACCCGGCTGTGCAGCAGATAGGTGCGGTACGTGTAGAACGGGCAGACGACGAACATGAACGCGCTCAACACAGCGGTCGCAACGACGGGCGACCGCCACCCCGGCGACCAGCGACGGAGTACTTGCGTGATCACCACCACCGCGAGCGACCACGACACGACACTGACCCAGGCGAGATGGGTCGAATCAGGTCGCTGCAACGCCTGAGGCAGGATGCCCAGCCCGAACAGTGCCGCCATGGCGAGAGCGTCACTGGGCCCACCAGCGATCGAACCGGTTCGACGATGGTGTCGAACGGACCACGCTGCAACCCCGATCGCGACGATGATCACTGCCCAGAACCAGAAGAACAATTGCTGGCTTGCCGGCAGGGCCGGGAATCGCCACCAGGGCGGCAGGCTCTCTGCGACGGCCTGCAGTGCTCCGTCGACCTGACCCCAACTCGGCGGGCGGGGGAGCTCGCGCCCTGGCCGCAATCGAACGACGGGATCGATCAGCATGCCGTCGATCGCGTTCACCGGTCCGGCCCGAACGAGATGCACCCACATCGGGATCAATCCGACTGCCGCACCTGCTGCAAACACCGAGATGTCCGACCGCCTCCGCCAGAGCGCCCAGGCGAAGGCGACTGCGATCGCGATCGCGAGGTCGGGTCGGAACCCGAGAGCCAATCCGGCGAGCCCGCCGGCAAGCCACCAGTTGGACGGGTTCCCGGTCGCGCGGGCTCGGATGGCGAAGACGACCGACCACAGCCCGAGCGCCAGCGCACCGTGCCATGCCAAGGCCGTCAGACCGATCGGGGTGAGGATCAAGAAGGTGGCGACAACGGCCGAGCCGGTCGCTACGAGGTACCCGTATGCACGGGTGATCGCATAGATACCGAAGATGACGCCGAGATGCTGGAGCAGCCCGAATGTTCGTTCGCTCCCGAGCGAGTCACCGAACAACCTGAACCAGAGCGCGAGCGTGTCGAGCGATGTGGGTCCGTAGAGATGCAGGAAGTCGAGGTTGGGCACCTTCCCCTGCTGCACCAGCGACGGAAACACCAGCATGAAGCCTTCCTCCATCGATGCCCCGGTGCCGTGGTACAGGCCTCGCAGAGGCAGCGCGATGACTGCGAGGATCGTGGTGATCGACAACATCGCCGGCCACTGGTCACCTCGAGGGCGTCGGGGGAGTGAACCGCCGAGCACGAAGGGGGGCTGGTGCTCGGCCGACACGGCGGCAACGGTAGCGACAAAGGACGAGCGGGCCACGCCACCAGATCTCGGTGGCCGTGGGCGGCGCCCGATCTCGACCGGATGAACCGGTCTGCGGGACGGGCCCGTGAGGGCTCTAACCTGCAGGGCGAGCCCGGTTGGGTGCCCACGAGGAACGAGCGATGTCGGAACGCACCGAACTGTTGTCAGAGCGCACGCGGTCGCTGTCGGCGGTCGGGCTGGCGACGCTGCCGGTCGCTCTCGCCGGGGTGCGCGCTGCAGCGGGTTCCTGGGTCCCGATCGGCGATGACGCCTACTTCAGCGCCCGATCGTTGGACGTCGCGACCAGCCATCACCCGCTCCTGGGCGCCTGGTCGTCGGGCTCGGCCGACATCTCGCGGCAGGTCAACAACCTCGGACCGATCCAACTCGACCTGTTGGCACCGTTCACGAAGATCGCACCGATGGGCGGTACCGCGATCGGTGTCGTGACGGTGCACATCGCCGCCATCGTCACGATCGCCTGGCTCGTCTACCGGCTGGGAGGTCATCGTGCGGTGGTGCCGGCGATGGCGGCGGTCTCGATGCTCACCTGGCTACTCGGCTCCGAGGTGCTGGTGGCGGCCCGGCAACACCAGTATCTGGTGGTGCCGTATCTGTGCGTACTGGTTGCGGCGTGGGCGGCGACGGCGGGCGACAAGTGGGCTCTGGTGCCGTTCGTCGCCGGGGGCAGCCTCGTCACCCAGACCCACCTCAGCTACCCGATCCTGGTTGCCGCACTGGGTGTCGTCGTGATCGTGGGACAGTTGTACGCAGCTCGGGAACAGGGTGTTCGGGAGTTCCGTGTGCCGTGGACGGTTGCGGTGGGCCTCGCTGCGCTGCTGTGGTTGCAGACTGCGATCGACCAGATCTTCGGCTGGGGGAATCTCGGTGATGTCCTGGCGTCGCCCGGTGAGGCGACGAGCCCTGGCCTCGGTACGGGATTTCGGATCGTCGCGCATGTCATCGTGGCGGCTCGCGGTTATGTCCGGCCGGGTTTCGGACTGTACGACCCCGATACCGGTGTCGCCGGGGACGCCCGCACGGCGCTGTTCGTGTTGTTGTTGGCGGCCATCGCCGGCGCCACGGTGGTCGCGTTTCGTGGCCGGCGGCGTGTGGCCGGATCCGGTCTCCTCGTCGCCGTGGTAGCGATGTGCGCCGCGGTGGTCGATGCCGCGAGCCTCCCGATCACCCAGTTCGGAGAGACCGGCCTGACCGCTGCCAACCATCGCTGGCTGTGGTCGACGACCGCGTTCTTGGTACTCGGGTCCTTCGTTGCGGTGCAGCGGTACGTCACCGCCGTGTGGCCCAGCACCGACAGTCGATTCGCCCTCCTGCCCCCGGTCGTCCTGCTGGGGTTCGTCGTGGCCAACCTGCCTGCGTCCGCGCAGGTCTACGACCCGGCTCTCCAACGCGAGCACGTCAGGGTCACGGCCGAACTCACCGATCAGTTGCGAGGGGTCGAGCTACAGGGACCCGTCCTCGTCGATCAGAGCCATCTGTACTTCGGCCAGCCCTTCGGGTACCCCGTCGTCGTCGTGCTGCGCGATCGGGGTATCGACTATCGCCTCGAAGGGCAGATGCAGGCGCGACGATTCGGCGAGAGCAGGGTCAGCGACGGCGCCGAACCAGAACGGCTGGTCCTGTGGCACGCCGCCGAGGCGCTCGAACGCATCGATGACCCGAACCTGGTCGCATACGTTCCTGGCCCCGATCCGCTGGCCGTCCTGCTCGAAAAGGACGATGGGTCGTGAACGCAGAACATGACCACGGCCCGGGCCGTTTCGGGCGCCCCGCCGACGGCATCGGCGACGACCGGCGCGCCCTCGATTGGTATGTCGACGATCTCCTCGATCGCGGCATCCGCCGGATCCATGTGTTCGCGTGGCGCGACCTGGCCGATGTCGATGCCGGTGGTTCCGAGGTGCATGCCGACGAGTTCATGAGCCGGTGGGCGGACCGGGGCCTCGATGTCCTCCACCGGACGTCGAGCGCCGTAGGACTGCCGACCGTCGATCGACGCAACGGCTATGACGTGGTTCGGCGCGGCAGCCGGTACTCGGTCTTTCCTCGTGCCATCACGTCCGAGTTGTCGCGTCGGATGGGCCGATCCGATGCGGTCGTCGAGATCTGGAACGGCGTGCCCTGGTTCACCCCGGTGTGGTGCCGGCGTCCCAAGATCACGATGCTGCACCATGTGCACGGCCCGATGTGGGCACAGATCCTCCCGGGGCCGCTCGCCGCGTTCGGGCGGACCTTGGAGACGCGAATCGCTCCGCCGTTCTATCGCCGAGGCCTCACCGTGACGCCATCCGACGCAACACGCGACGAACTGCTCGACCTCGGCTTCCGACCGGATCGCGTCATTGCCGTCCCCAACGGCGTCGATCCGTTCTTCTGTCCGGGCGGGCCCAAGACGAACCACCCGTCCATCGTGGCTGTGGGCCGTCTCGCCCCCGTGAAGCGATTCGAGCTGGTCATCGATGCGGCGATCGAGGCGCGCCGAACGGTACCCGAGCTGCAGCTGTCGATCATCGGTGACGGCCCGCTGCGCGACGAACTGTTGCGGCGCGTCGATCGCGCGGGAGCGTCCGACTGGATCACGCTGCACGGTCACATCGAGCGCACCGACCTGGTGGCCCATTACCGCCGCGCCTGGCTCGTCGTCAGCGGGTCGCTCGCCGAAGGTTGGGGCCTCAGCCTCACCGAGGGCGCTGCCTGTGGCACGCCGGCTGTGGCAACCGACATCAATGGGCACCGCAGCAGCGTGCTCGCGGGGACGACCGGTGTGCTCGCTTCGGAGGAGCGTCTCGGTGGTGCGATCGCCGATGTCCTGCTCGACGACGATCTACGGCGAGCACTCACCGACGCCGCTCTCCAACGGGCCTCCCAGCTCACATGGGACGCATCGGCACTCGGGCTCACCCGGTGCCTGCATGCCGAGGTGCTGCGGTCCGGCCCACACCAGCGATAGCGTCACTCGGCTGTGCGTACCGTCGTCGTCTTGCCCACGTTCAACGAACGAGAGAACATCACCCCGCTGTTGACCGCCGTGCGTGACCTCGACATCGAGATCGACGTGCTCGTCGTCGACGACAACAGCCCTGACGGCACCGCGCAGCTGGCACGTGAGGTAGGCGAACGGCTCGGAGGCGTGACCGTGCTCGACCGCCCATCGAAGGAGGGGCTGGGTAGTGCCTACCGTGCCGGCTTTCGGCGTGTCCTCGACGACGGCTATGACGTCGTGATCTCGATGGATGCCGATCTCTCGCATGATCCTGCGACCATTCCGCACATGCTGGCATTGCTCGACGACGGAGCAGACGCTGTGATCGGGTCGAGATATGTCACCGGTGGAGGGACCACCGACTGGCCGGTCCGACGCCAGCTCTTGTCGCGTTGGGGCAACAGTTACACCCGGTTCGTGCTCGGGCTGTCGACGCAGGACTGCACGTCGGGCTTCCGCGCCTACCGGTCGAGCGCCCTGACGGCGATCCAGCCCGAATCGACCCACGCCGAGGGGTACGCATTTCTGACCGAGCTGATCCGGCGGCTCACCCGTCAGGGTTACGCGATCGCGGAGACGCCCATCATCTTTCGCGACCGCACGCTGGGCAAGTCGAAGATGTCGGGCCGCATCATCGTCGAGTCGATGATGCTCGTGACCCAGTGGGGGCTGAGTGACCGCCTCCGCCGTGTGCGACGACGCCGCTGACGTCAGTACGTGCTGCCCGCCGGAGCGATGAAGACGGCGACGGGCTCGCCGAGCAGGATCATCTCGGCCAGATCGGCGACGATGTCGGCCGGCAGATCCGGGTCGAGAGAGGCGCCGAAGAGGTTGGTGTCGACGACAGGGATGAGGTCGACCCGACCGATCTCAGCGAGGCGCGAATGGACCCGGGCTTCGAGCACGGCGAAACGTTCGCGCTCCGCGTCAGTGCGGCCGTCGTACTCGAGCACCTCCACGTACCCCTGGTCGAGACGCGTGCGCCATTCATCGATCCACGCGCCCGACACCAGATGAACCTCGGCGTCGTACTCGCCATCGACCCTCACGCGGTGTGGCGTGGCCGGAACCCGCCAGGTGGGATGGACCCCGACCCGATAGCCGCGCCGCTCGAGCTCGTTCATCAAGGCGTAGCCCTGCGCTCCGGGCACGATCGCCTCTTGCCAGAAGACGACATAGCTGCCCTCCTTGCCGGTCGCTGCACCGGTGTGCGCCTCGAGCGCCGCCGTCACCGCCGGCATGATCTGGCGAACATCCTCACCGAGGTTTCGTTCCGGGACCTGATGCCCGATCGCTGCGACCAGCGAGAGCACGATCATGCCCATCGCGACGGCGACCGACGAGATCCCGATCCAACGTGCGCCCGGGCGACGCTCGGTACGACGAGTGCGGTACTCGACCAGCAACAGCCAGGCGGTCCACACCAGAGAGAGCACCACCAGCACGGCGATACCCGACATCCAGAGAGTGAGGTAGAACCACACTTTGCCGAAGATTCGCGACATCGAGAACCAGCCACTCGCGAGCATGGCGGCGATGACCACGTGCAACGCGAGCAAATCATGGTGACGGCGCCTCGCTGCCACGACGAACGCGATCGACCACAGGACGAGGACGACCAACCCGACGGCACTCAGACTTCCCGCCTGGCCTGCGCGCCCGACGAAGGCGTCATCGTCGACGAGGAGACCTCGTGCGAGGGCGACGACGTCGAGATGTTGTGTCAACAGTTCGAGCCCGGCTCGGATCCCGATCGGATCCTCGGGTGGGGCGGTCGCGAAGTGTCGAAGGAGCTTCGTGATGTTGCCGGACTCACCGCCGAGCTGCTGGATGACGGGTGGCACCCACAACAGGCCGCCCAGACCGATCATTGCCACCGCGGGCCGCACCGGCCCCGCATCAGGCCCGGAACGAGCGCGCCACAGCAACCAACACATCCAGCCCAACACCAGCGCGTTGAGAACGATCGCGTTCACGAGGTAGGGGACATGGGTTTGTGCAGCGATCGTGCTGGTGATGACCACGACGACAGCGAGGTCGTGATCGCCGCCGATCACGAACCAGGCGGCCACCAGAGCGACGAGCCACAGCAACACCGGGAAGTAGGGGTTCCAGGGGTGCGAGAGCACGGTGAGCCCATAGCCACGAACGGCGACGGCTGCCATCGCTGCGAAGACGAGTGTTCCGCGCGTACCGAAGCGGCGACGACCGAGCATGATCAGCGCCGTGAGAGACACGGCGTTGACGATGATGCTGGCGAACTCCATCCCCCAGGCCGTCGCGCCGACGAGCCGGTAGAACGGCGCCACGAGGTAGAAGCTCCAGGGCCCAGGATGGCTCCCTTGGTCGGGAAAGTCGCCGATCCGTCCCGGCAGGCCGATCAGGGGCGTGTGCGGACCGCCGACATCGCGGACCCGGAGTTCGGTCATCGCCATGTCGAGGACGGGCACCCACGGCCTCCAGAGCAGGAGAACGCCCGCCAGGACCAGCGGGGACACGACCGCGAGCGTGACCCACATCGTGGGTCGTCGCGCCAACACGGGGATCACGAGGGGAGAGGGTAGTGATCGCGACGGTCGGCCGCCTGACCATCGTTCGCAACTTCGTCGGCGTCGTCAGCGACGATCGCTCCGGACAGAATCGACACGACCGCGAACATGCCCGCCCCGTGCAGCGAAGCGAAGGCGGAGGGCCATCCCCCGTTGGGGAATGGTGCGTCACGCCATTCGACCAGCACGACCGCCGCTCCGAGCGCGATCACACACGAGAGCGCCGTCAGCTCCCCGAGCCGAGCCCAACGGGTCCGCAGTGCCACTGCTGCCGCCAACGCTCCCCAGACTGCCCAGGAGGGGCCGATCAAGAGAGCACTGAGCAGCACCCAGGCTGCGGCGGAACGGATCGAGGCCGATCGGCGTTGACGCGGCGCCGACCACTGCCAAGACGCTGTTGGCGGCACCGGTAGCGGCGCAGGGCTGCTGCGGCGTCGGTCGCTGGCGATCAGCGCGATCGCCGACACGGCGGTGATCATCGACAAGAGCAGGGCGATGGTGAGCCGTCGCTGAGCGGTCCATCGCACGGTCACGAGCCTGTCGACGTCGCCGGGGGCCAGCCACCAACCGTTGAATCCGCCATCGACCATCACGGGAGCGCCGAGGGAGCCGCCCGATTCCGTGGCGGTCCAGGCCGGGTTGTATCCCTCTCCGAACACCAGCCAACACCCCTCGGAGCAGCCATCGACCCGCACGACCCGCTCGAAGCGCCCAGGCGCGACCACGTGGGCCGACGCGGAGACGACAGGGGCCGACAACGCAGTCCTGGCTCGGTCGTCGAGCACGATCCCGTTGAGCACGAACGGCGGGTGTGACACGTCCGAGGTGATGAGGTGACGTCCGGCGCCGAGCTGGACCGACCGCTCGCATGCCTGTGCCGGCACGGGAGCGCCGTCGAGCCAAGCCTGCCCCTCGACGACGAGAGATGCGGTCACTGGGGTTCCGTCGATGTCGGCGACCGGTTGGCAATCGAGTCGATTGGTGCTCGCGCCGAGGGGCTCGAGTCGCGGCGCGCCGTCGAATGCGATCTCGGAGATCGCGGCCGGGAGCTGTACGACATCTCCGAATCGACGGTCCACGGTGGTCGCCGACTCGATGGCCGCGACCTCGATCAACAGCGGACCTGCGGGCAATGGTGGGTCGACGGCGACGCGGGCAAGTCCCGTCGCATCCGGGTGCAGCTCGAGCGTGCGGTGCTCGCCTCCGGCCGTCAGTGAAACCGATGTGATGCGGGTGAAACCGGCGAGCGGCTGACGCACGCTGATGTCCGCCAACGGCATCTGCGTATCGGCAACCGCCAAACTGGTGCCGAGCGCCTGGTCGAACGCGGTGATCCAGGTCGTCTCCGGGTCGCCGTCGAAAGCGGCAACTCCGGCGTGTCGGATCGTTCCGGTCAGTCGAGTGGACGCGACGACCGGCCAGCCAAACGCCGCAGCGAGCTCCGCGTCGGAGGCCCGGGCATCGATGGCCACGGTCGTCGAGACTTCGAACGTCCTGGGTTCGGGCAGGTCGAACTCTCGGGTAAGGGTCGGTTCGGGGTCGTCGCGCCAGCGATTCATCGGATCGGCACGAAGCCTCGCGAACGTCATCGCCAGTGGCGTACGTTGGCCGACCGCCGACAGCCCGTCGGAGGGTGGGTGTATCACCTCGACCGATGGGCCCAGGCTCGACGAGATCTCCGCGAACCCGACGCCCGCGACCGCCCCGGCGGTGCCGGCGGATCCTCCGCCGACTGCGTCGATCCGCAGATCGAGAGACCGTGTTCCAGGCGGGAGTTCGATGGGCTGTCCCGGCGCGGTGAGAGAACGCTCGTCGAGCGAGATGCGACGGGGGGCGTCCGGTAGCGGACCGGACGAATCACCGAACACGACCGTGAGTTCGGTGATTCGGCGGGAGGCAAGGCCGGAGCCCTGCAGCACCGACACCTGACCGGTGTCCTGATCGAGGTACAGACGAAACAGTTCACCGACCGGATCACCGTGTTCTCCGACCAACCAGGCAGTGTCCGGATCACCGTCGATCGCCATGAACGGTCGGTGTTCGGGCAGGTATGCGAACGGCTCGCCGTAGGACGAGGCGGTGGCTGCGACCGGCCCGCGCTGCTCGGCGACGGTTCGCGTGGCGCGTTGAGCCGCTGTCAGCTGGGCGGGCGGAACCTGACTCGCCTCGAAGACCGGGAGGCGCTCGTCACCGGTGACGTCCCGAAGCGGATCGAGTCGGGCGTCGTCGTACTCGGTGAGGCCGGTCGCGTCCTGGGAGCCTCGCCAGTGTCTGGCACGCGATCGATTCGAATCCGTCACGATCAACGCGGTCGCCGTGTCTGCGGCCGTGGCGAGCTCACCCTGTCCGGGGTCGAGCGAGGCGCTGTAGCGGATCACGCTGACACCGTCGATCAGACCAGCGGCCGCAGCGTCGACGAGCCCATCGCCGCTTCCGGACACGAGCACCGATCGTGCCGACGACCGAACGACGGTGCCAGGTTGCTGCAGGGCGGCCAGTTCGGCGGGAGCCAATGGCTGCCCCACCCGATCATCGCCGAGGCTTCGTTCGTCTGTCACGGCAACGTCAGGCCGGTTGACGACCGGGTCGCCGTACGCAACGGGGGGCCCGAACCCCTCCGCTCCGGCAACCAGATCGCGTACGGCCTCCGGGCGGGCCGTCCTGAACCGGTCGAACGCCTGGTCGTTCGTGAGCCAAACGGTGTCGACCCCGAGCAGCCGTGCGATGGGCGCCAACGCGTCGGGGTCGAGGGTGCCTTGCTGGATCCGATCGTCGAGGGCGTAGAGCAGATCCATCGCCCCCGCCGACCCGAGCGGGAGCAGATCGCGTGTGACCAGCGGTCGCTCGGTCAGGCCCGGCAACGGCTGATCGACGGTGTACCCCCACCGAAACGCCCCGAACTCGGCGCCCGGAAGTTGCAGCACTCGGCCTTCGTGACCCGCACCGTCGAGGGCCTCGGCGGCGAGCGTCCATGCCTCAGGAGGGTGCTCGTCTCGCTCGAGCGCCGGATCCACGAAGGCCCCGGTCCAGAGTGCAGGCAGATTGACGATTGCCAGCACCGCGATCAATCCGGCGAGCGCGTGATCGGCGCTCATGCGGCCGAGCGCTCCGAGCCGGGGAAGGCGCAAGGGAGCGACAGCATCGATCGTGGCTGCAGCAGCGATAGCGAGCCCGAGCATCAACAGCGGGACGGCCCGGGTGCTACTGCGAAGCGCCAGCGCGAGACCCCGGTCACCGCCGCCTGTGAGCAACGACATCAACGGTGAGCGATCGTCGCTCGGGTGCACTCCGACCGCCAGGATCACTCCGGCCACGATCAGGAGGGCCGCGAACCGCCGATGTATCCAACGCGTCCAGACCAGGCCGGCGAGGCAGACGATCGGCACGAGGAAGCTGACGAAGATCGCGAAGGACGACGCGAGATACCGAAGGGAGGCTGTCGTCGTGGCCGCATACGGGTCGCGGAGGTAGAACAGCCAGTATCCGAGGCCGCGCCAGACCTCCGCCGACGTCGAGGTGAGCGAGACGTCGGCGACGGACTCCGAGTACGGGAGGACATCGGTGCCGTACTTACCTTGGATCATGAGCATCACGACCCACCACAGCGAGACACCGACCGACAGCACTGCGACGCGGCCCGCGACCACGACGTTGGCCCGCCAGGTCGTGAGTTTGAGCCATGCGCTGTGAAGTAGCCACAGCACCGGCGCCGGCACGATCATCGCCAGGGCAGTGGCATTGACCGCCCCGACGGTGAGCACGATCAGGGAGATCGCGGCAGGGTCGCCCCAACCAGGACGACGCGTCGCTCGGATCGAGAACGCGACGATCCAACCGAGCCCGGCCCACGGCAGCAGCATCACCGATGTGCGCGACACGTACGGGAGCACGTAGAGCGATGTCTGATACACGACCGCTGCGGCGAGCGCGGCGGAGGCCGAGGCCCCCAGCAGCCGAACGCACCAGCGCACTCCCAGGCCCGCCGCGACCATGATCGTTCCGAGCCACAGGCGGTGGGCGACCCAGTCGGGAACGCCCAACGTCTCGAACAGCCAGAACCATGGACCCGCGGGGAACAGATAGGCGATGTGCTGGTGCGGCACCCATCCGGCGAACTGTCTCGGATCAAACGAGCCGGCCGCATCGGCGAGGAACCGCCCTGGGTCGAGATAGAGGTAGAGCTTGCTGTCGGCCGGCATCCGTCCAGGTGCCGCAGTGAGCGCCGGGATGTAGGCGATCGCGATCAGAAGAGCGACCGCGCGACTGACGGGCCGTATCAGGAGCGCAGGCCGTTCGGCACTCACGGAATGGCGCCGAACACGCCGTACAGGCCGGTGAGCGCCACCAGACCGGCGCCGCATGCTGCCATGGTGGCGGGCCACAGCGTTTCGTCGTCACGCCGTCGGTCCTCGTACCAGCGGGCGGCTCCGATCAGCAGCGGGAACGCGGTGAAGAGGAATCGGGGTCTGGCGGTGACCGTCGCCGGAACGAGCATCAGGCTCACGATCGCCCACGAATAGAGCATCATGAACCAGGGCAGCCGTGCCTTCCAACCGAACACCAACAAGATGATGGTGGCCACCAGGCTCAACGCCGTGATGGTGTCGGTAGGTGAGGTGAGCGGGCGCACGACTGCCTCGGCGGTGTTGCGCATCGCGGTCAACCCGAAGCTGGCACCCTCGCCCCACGCCTCGCGCTGCACGCGGAACCAGGCACCCGGCTCGCCGGTGTGCTGCCCGAGCCACACCTGGAATGTGATGAATCCCAGTGGTGCGAGCAGGACTGCGGACAGCGACCGCCAGTCGCGCTCGTCTCGGATCGCGACATACGAGGCGGCGGCGCAGGCGACCACGAGCGCGAGCCCGTTCGGACGGGTGGCAGTGGCGAGCGCGGCGAACAACCCCGCAGCGACCCATTCACGGTCCATCAACAACAACAGACACGCCGCAGCGAGTGCGACCATCAGTGCTTCGCTATAGGCGAACGACAGCACGAAGCTCCCGGGAAACAATGCGACCAGGGTCGCGGTGTTGCGCCCGACGCGCTGGCCGTACAGGCGCTGCCCGATCAGCCCGATCAGCACGACCGCGACGAGGCCGAGGACCGCGTTCAGGGTCAGAACCGCGACAGAGTCGCCTCCGGGGCAGACCTTGTCGAACCATCTGCCGAGGAGCGGGAACAACGGGAAGAAGGCTGCTCGTGCCTCGTCGACGTGATAGGTCACGTCAGGTGGGATCACCTTCGGGTATCCGTTGCGGACGATGTCGACGTACCACAGACCGTCCCAGGAGGTGAGGACATCGACCATCGGACGTACGGCGCTGCCGATGCTCGCGGTGCCGTGCGGGTCGGCGGTCAGCAGCCCCTGCTCGGTGGCCAAGTTGGCGTCGACACGAAGTTCGGTCGCGACGACGGCCGCGCCGAGCAAGACACACAACCGCGACAGCACATAGATCGGCAAGGAGTGGCGCAACATGGGCCACCAAGTCGTCGTACGGAGGTCAGCCATGTGTCGGTCCGTTTGCGGTTGGTAGAAAGCGAGTGACGTGTTTGAGGGAGGTCAACGCCCCTTGGCGAGCAGATTTCCGATGATGGCTCGCCGCCGCGTCGGCGGTGTCTTGCCGATGGGTCACGAACCAGTCGTAGCTCTGGGCGAACATCTCGTCGGTCGACCACCTGGCCGTCCACCCGAGCTGCTGCTCGGCGTGGGAGGTATCGAACCACATCGACTTCGAGTACATCAGCCAGTGATACGGCGCGAACGGAGTGAGACCGAGTCTGGCGCTGGCGTGCATCGCGGCCCCTGCGATGCCGGCCGGCACGCGCCGCACCCGCGCTCCGGTTCCGGCGTAGGAACACAGATGGTCGAGTGTTTCGAACATCGTGCCGAACCGGTCGGTTCCGATGTTGTAGATGCCTGGACCCGCCGCTGCCCCGGCGAGGATGCAGGCGTCTGCGAGATCTTCTGCATGGACGAACTGATACCGGTTCGTTCCGTCGCCGAGCACGATCGGGTCGGCACCGTCGGCGACCCAGTCGAACAAGATCCCAAATATTCCGAGACGCCCGTGTCCGAGGATCGTGCGCGGTCGGACGATCGACACATCGAGCCCGCTGCGGCAGGCGTCGAGGCACGCCCATTCGGCCGCCAGCTTGGCGTGGCCGTACGCCTCTTCGGGTTTGGGCACCGTCGTCGGGAGGACGGGGTTCTGGTCAGGCACTCCGAAGACTGCGCTCGACGACGTGTGGACGACCTTGCCGACCGCTTGCGTCGAGCACTCGTCGAGCAAGATCCTCGCGCCGTCGACGTTGACGCTGCGAAGCAGGTGATGGTCCTTGGCGAGGGGGACCTGGGCGACATTGTTGAACACGACATCGCAGCCGCGTACCGCTTCCCGCACCGCTGCAGCATCGCGAATGTCACCACCGATGAACTCGACCCCGGCCGGGCGATCCGACACGTCATGCAGGTCGAAGACGCGCACCCGATGCCCCTGCTGGAGCAGACGCGAGACCAGCAGCGAGCCGAAGTAGCCGCTTCCCCCTGTGACCAGACTGGTGGTCACAGGTCGAGCCCTTGTTCGGCGCACCAGCGGATGCTGTTGCGCATTCCGTCGTACAGGGAGACATCGGGTGCGTAACCGAGATCACCACGAGCGACGCTGATGTCACACGCGATGTTCTTGTTCATCTCACCGAGTACGTGAATCTGCTGGTGATAGCGACCTGCTCGTTGCAGTGTGGCATCGGCGAACTCGGCCGCGCGAGCCACGATGTCGGGAACCCGCAACCGATTGGGACGCACCTCGAAGCCCTCGTCGACCAGCGCCCTACCGACGGTCTCGACGATCTCCTCGACGGTATAAGGACGCTCGTCGGCGATCCACCATGCCGATCCAGCTGGGGTGGCGACCAGTTCGGCACGCAGCAGGCCTTGCACGAGATTGTCGATGTAGACCATCGATCGCGACTGATTGCCGCCGGCGAAGACGGGAAAGCGCCCGGCTCGCACCATCTTGAAGAAGGTGGTCTGGCGTGGAGGTTGGTGCGGACCGTAGAACCAGGGCGGCCGCACGAGAACTGCGTCGAGCCCGGCTGCGGCAGCCTCGAACACGGCCAACTCCGCCTGCATCTTCGAGGTTCCGTAGCCGTAGTACGGGTGATATGGCTCGTCGTTACGGAACCGGTCCTCTGGATGCGAGTTGGTGCCGAACGGGCTGTTCGACGAGACATGTACGAACCGTCGAACACCGTGTCGGGTGGATAGGTCGAGCATGGTTCGGGTGCCGTCCAGATTCACCCGGTAGAAGTCGGCGACGCGTGGCGGGTGGATGATGCCGGCGGTGTGCAAGACGTCGATGTCGCCGTTCAGTCCTTCGAACAGGCCTGCCAGCGACCCCGGATCGAGCAGATCACCGATCACCGGCTCGACGGCGGACCCCAATGCGACCAGCCGGTCACCCTCGACACGATTGCGGACGAGTGTCCGTATGCGGCCGGATCGTGACCATGCCCCGCCCGGCAACGCGAGGGCGTGGGTCAGCGCGGTGCCCAGCCAGCCTGCGGCGCCGGTGATCACGGTGGCGTCGGGGACAGATCGAAACGGAGGTGTGGTCACAGTTCTTCCCCGATGAAGCGCCGGGCGTTACGGAGGGCGACCGCCATCACGGAGGCCTGCGGGTTCACGCCGGGCGCATCCGGCAGCAGCGAGGCATCGTTGACGTACACGTTGTCGGCCCCGAAGACGCGTCCATGGCTGTCGGCGGCGGCCCTCGAGCTGTCGGAACCCATCGGCACGGTCGAACACAGATGGACCGTCATGACGCTGGCGGCGGCCGCCGAGAACCCGGATGTCAGGTTCGCCAGATCGGCCCGTGACGACACGATCGGCGCGTTCTTGAACGACGGGTACACATCGCGTGCGCCTGCCTCGAGCATCACGAGAGCGAGCCGGGCGAGCCCCTGACCCAGCAGATCGCGATCTCGCCGGGTGAGCCGATATGTGACGAGTGGATCGCGCATTCCCGGGATCGCCACGACGCGGCCGCGGCCTTGACTGGTGATCGCCGCGTAGTAGACGGCGATCTCCGGCCACGAGGTGACGGCCTCGCGCATGGCCGCCCAGCTGTCGGTCAGCGCCAGCGCCACGAGTCCCGGGTGGCTGGCCGACCCTCCGAACGAGAGATCGGGCGAGAACTCCTTCACCTGGTGAACGGGCACGTCATCGACCACATTGATCGCTTCGTCGAAGCGGGCAGCGAGTTTCACGGTGGGATGCACGGACAGCGCCCTGCCGACGAGCCCGCGGAAGCCGGAACGTTGCAGGAGTGCAGGCGTCTGGATCGCTCCGGCACAGACGATCACATGCTCGAAGTCGATCGTGGCGGGCGCCTGGCCGGGCCCGGTGAGTTCTGCACGGAACGCTCGAGCCCGATCGAGGATCAAGCGGTCGACACGGTGGTCGCACAACAGTCGTGCGCCGGCGAGCACAGCGCGAGGGAGATACGTCCGAGTCATGCTCTGCCTGCGCCCGGCGGCCGCATCATCGCCGTCGGGATAGGTCATCCATCTCGGAATCTCGTCGTGCTGCCAACCGAGTCGTTCGGCGCCACGGCGCAGCCTCTCGCTCGCAGGTGTATGACGACCCGGAACGGTCTGCACCGAGAGCGACCGCTCGACCTCGTCACACGCGGCGTAGAAGGTGTCGTCGTCGAAGTCGTGGATCGCGTAGCCGGTACGCCAACGGTCGAGTGTCTCCTCGGACGGTCGACGGTACAGACCACTGTTGATCTCGGTGCCACCACCGGCGCATCGACCTTCGGTGTAGGCGATCGATGGACGGCCGAGCGCGACCGTGACGCCCCCGGAGCGGTACTGGCGGTCCATCTGATCGAGCGAGAACGGCACGACCGAGTCCTGTTCGATCCACGGGCCCTCCTCGACGATCAACACATCGACGCCTGACTCGGCGAGCAGTGCAGCGGTGGTGGCACCGCCCGCACCCGACCCGATCACGAGCACCTGACAACTGTGGTGCGACAACGCCGGGGTGAGGCCGATCATGGTGCGTTCCGAGCCACGACGGCGGCGCCGCTCGGGGAGGTGTCGGGCCACGTCTCCCAGAGATATGCAACGCCCAACGACCGCACCATCCGTGCCAGCTCGCCGACGAACGGCAACGAGGTCGAACGGAGAAGCCCGGTGGTTCGGTCGACGCCGGCCATGCGCTGGGCGACGCCGACACCGACGACCAGTATGCCGATGCCCAGCTTGAGCGGGGACGGCACTGCCTGAGCCCGTCGACAGACGAAGGCGACGGTTGCCGCGCGGCGATCGGGAGGCAGGTCGGGGAGTTCGACGAGGAGGAGCCGGTCAGCGAAGACGCCGAACGGACCACCGATGCTCAGTAGGGGAGAGGACACTATGCCGTGATGCTAGTGAGGCCGTGCCCGTCACCACTTGGCTGTCGGGAGGATTCGTTGGCGTGGGCCGTACGAGGGTGCCTTGCCGGCGGTGCTGACGATCGCCCAGAGCACGCGCCCGCGTTGGCCCCGGTAGGGCTCGAGCAGCTCCAGCATGCGTGCATCGTCCGCTCTCGGTTCGCGTCGGAGCGCCCATGCGACGGTGTTGGGGAAGTGGTAGTCACCCACCGGTACGGCGTCGGGGTCGCCACACACCGGTCCGACCACCGATCCAACCGTCCACGGACCGACGCCGGGGATGAGGGCGAGTTTGTCCGCCAACTCCGACGACCCGGCTTGGGCCCAGTCCCACATCCGATCTGCGTGGCGTGCGGTTTCGACCAGCGGCCGAACTCGCTTCTGCTCGATGCCGAGTGGGTGGAACCACCAGGCGGGACGACGATGCAGCGCGGACGGTGACGGGGGGAGCAGCAGGCCCTCGGCTTCGGCAGCGGGTCCCGGGGCCGGCTCCCCCAGCGCCAGGCACAAGCGCTGCCATTGACGGACCGCCTCGCCTGCCGTGATGCGCTGAGCGATGATCGTCGGGAGGAGCTGGTGGTATGGGTCACCGGAAGCTCCGATCCGCACCGAGCGTGTGAGGCGTAGCGCCCGCTCGACGGCCGGATCAGCGTCAGGGAAGGTCACCGGACGATCCGTATGACCGGTCAGTGCCTCGACCCGTGCCAGCATCCAATCCGCTCCGGGCCCCCATGCCTCTGCTCGCATCCCACCGTCGTCCGTCGGGGCCGGATCGGTGGCCCACGTCAATCGCAATGTCGCAGGGCCGTCAGGGGTGTACGACCCCCGCAGGAAGGTACGGTCGGAAATCCGCGTCGTCGGATCACCGAACCCGGATCGGTACACGCTCAGCGTGCGACGAAGCGACCGGGGCGCGTCGAGAGCGACCCAGCCCGCAGGCAGGTCGTCTGTCTGCTCCTGTGCCATCGCCGGCGACCGTACATGACGCGGTCGGCGACGATGATGTGCGCTCGGGCGCCGCTTCTGGACGCCCTCCCGGCGATGTACGTTCTGGAGATGGCAGAAGACGTTGTGCAACGGTGCCTCGCCGACGATCGACTCGATCTCGACGATCATGACCCGGGCGAGACGTTCGGCTGGGACAAGCGAGAAGCCCAGGTCGCCGCCACTGAGGAGATGGCCGCCGTGGCCGGCCTACAGCGCAAGTTCTTCGCGTCGGAGCAGGCAGCCCTCCTCGTGGTTCTGCAGGCGATGGACGCGGGCGGCAAGGACGGAACGATCCGTTCGGTGCTCAACGGTGTGAACCCGGCCGGTGTCGACGTGAATTCGTTCGGCGTCCCATCGGACGAGGAACGATCCCACGATTATCTGTGGCGAGTCCACGCTCACGCGCCCGCCAAGGGCCAGATCGGCATCTTCAACCGCAGCCACTACGAAGACGTGCTCGTCGTGCGGGTCAAGAAGCTCGTCCCCGAAGCGGTCTGGTCGAAGCGTTACGGCCACATCCGCGAATTCGAGCGGATGCTCGTCGACGAAGGCACCGAGATCGTCAAGATCTTCCTCAACATCTCGAACGACGAGCAGCGTGAGCGCTTGCAGGACCGCGTCGACGATCCGGACGAACGCTGGAAGTTCCGGCTGGGCGACCTCGAAGATCGAGCACTGTGGGACGACTATCAAGACGCCTTTCGCGACGCGATCCGCAAGACCACGACCGACGACGCTCCATGGTATGTGGTGCCGGCCGACCGCAAATGGGTCCGCAATCTCGTTGTCGCCAAGATTCTGCGTCACCACCTCGAACGAATCGACCCGAAGTATCCGGCACCGGATGACGAGATCGAGGGCGTGATCGTCGAATGAGGACGGTGTCGTCGCCTTTCCCTGCCCGGCTGCCCAGCAGGTAGCGTGCCGGGCATGTCGGAAGAGCGTGAGATATTGACGTGGGAACTGTTCGGTGTCGCCTCGCGCGAGTTGGCGCAGATGGTGGCCGACGACGGCTACGAACCCGACATGATCTTGTCGATCGCTCGCGGTGGCCTGCTGATCGGCGGCGCGATGGGATATGCGTTGTCGGTCAAGAACACCTACACGATGAACGTCGAGTTCTACACAGGTGTCGACGAGCGCCTCGAAGTGCCGAGAATCCTCCCACCCGCGCCGGACTTCGTCGATCTCCACAATGCCAAGATCCTGATCGTCGACGATGTGGCCGACACCGGCCACACCCTGAAGTCCGTCGGCCAGTTCTGTGGCGGCAAGGTCGGCGAGGTTCGAACAGCCGTCATCTACGAGAAGTCACACTCGGTCGTGAAGTGCGACTATGTGTGGAAGCGCACGGATCGCTGGATCAATTTCCCGTGGAGCGACCAGCCGGCCGTCGTCCAGCGCGACTGGAACGTCGCCGACGCCTGATCGGCTCAGAGCCCGGCCGCAGACAAGCGTTCGCTCAGCCGTTTCGGCGGCACCATGCCGACGAGATGGCCGTCTTCCCACACCGTCACGATCGGCCGCCGCGGATTGAGCCTGGGCAAGATGTCGGCGAGGCTTTCGTCGGGGGCGGCCTGGACCATCCGGTCGAACGGCACCATCAACTGGGTGAGCATGACCCAAGGCCGCTCGTCGGCGGGGATCGCCCACAACTCGTCTTCGAGTACCAGCCCTTGCGGGGTGCCCGCCTCGTCGGTCACTGCTACGCCGCCGGCCGAGCCGAGCCGGCCGCGTTGCCACAGCATCGAGTCGGCGTCCATGTCGGCCCCGGCCTGGGCGAGCCCGAACCAGGTGAGGTCACGGACTCTCACCCCTGCAAGGTTGGCAGCGATACGTGAGGCCGCGATCTCGACCTGGGCGTTCATCATGACGAACAGGCCGGTGATCATCAGCCAGACACCGCTCTGGGCACGCAGGATCAGCACGAACCCGATACCCGCGATCAGCCATCCGAGCACCACGCCGGCTCGGCCGGCTTCCTGTGCCGCCCGGTACCGGTCACCGTGGATGCCCCAGCGAACCGCCTTCAGAATGCGTCCGCCGTCGAGCGGCGCGCCGGGTAGCAGGTTGAAGACTGCGATGAAGATGTTGATGATCCCGAGCCAACCGAGCAGGCCGACGAACTGGTTGGCGTTGGCGCCGGCGCCCAGTGCCCACCACCCGGCAACGCCCACGACGCCCAGCACCACGCTCGCTGCGGGGCCGGCGACTGCGATCCAACCCTCGGCCTTGGCCGTGGGCGATTCGCGGCTCAGACGCGCAATGCCGCCCAGAGCCCACAACTGGATCGATTCGGTACCCACGCCGAAACGCCGCGCTGTCAAAGCATGGGCGAACTCGTGGACGAGGATCGAAGCGAGGAACCCGGCCACGCCGGTTGCCCCGGCAGCCAGCCCGATCGCGCTCCCCAGACTGGCCCCCAACAACATGCCGATCAGCGCGACACTCCAATGCATGTTGACATCGATGCCGAACAACTTGCCGAGCTTCAACGAACCGGACTTCATGGCGGGAGTTTCCTTTGAGCGCCCGGGGAAGGCGCAGCACACATGTACAACCGTGGCGATTCCACGGGTATTCCTCGGCCCGCCGCCGTGGGTAACGTCGCGACGTGCGACAACCGAACGACTCTCGATCCTATGCAGATCTACAGATCGACGGCCAGCGCCTGATGCGCCGCTTGGAAGCGCTGGGCGAACTCGGCCGGATCGAGGGACCCAACGGTGAGCAGGGGTGCGCCCGACTGGCGTTGACCGACGCCGATCGGGAGGGTCGCGACCTGGTCGTGACCTGGATGCGCGATCTCGGCCTGACCGTCGAAGTCGATCAGATCGGCAATGTCTTCGCCACGTATCCCGGTTCTGACCCGACGCTGGGGTCGGTGATGACGGGCTCGCACATCGACACCGTGCGCACCGGCGGTCGGTTCGACGGGAACCTGGGTGTGCTGAGTGGCCTCGAAGTGCTCGAAACCTTGATCACGCATGGCGTGCAGCCGTTGCGCAGCGTCACAGTGGCGTTCTTCACCGACGAGGAAGGTGCCAGGTTCCCGCCGGACATGCTCGGCAGCCTGGTGTTCGTCGGTGGCATGTCGGTCGAGGAGGCGCTCGACGTACGAGCCGTCGACGACGGGGCTCGCCTCGGTGACGAACTGATTCGAATCGGGTACGCCGGCAACAAGCCGGCACCCGCGGCGACCTTCCCTCACCGCTATGTCGAGCTGCACATCGAACAAGGCCCGATCCTCGAAGATCTGGGTGTCACCGTGGGAGTCGTCGAAGGGGTGCAGGGCATCTCGTGGACGCAGCTCACGATCACTGGGCAGTCGGCGCACGCCGGCACCACGCCGATGCGCCTGCGTCGCGACCCGGTCTACGCGGCATCCCGGGTGACGGCCGCGGCGAGAGACATCGCCATCGATCTGGGCGGCGATCAGGTGGCGACCGTCGGCCGGATCGATGTGCACCCGAACCTCGTCAACGTGGTGCCCGCCGCGGTCACCATGACGGTCGACCTGCGCAACACCGACGAACAGGTTCTCCGCGAAGCCGAGCAGCGTTTGCAGGCCGCCGTCGACCAGGTGATCGCCGACGAGGGCGTCACGGTCGAACGACGTTCGCTCGCACGGTTCGAACCGGTCGAGTTCGACCCCGCGATGGTCGACCTGGTCGAGGCGACCGCCATGCGGCTGGGCCACAGCACACATCGCATGCCCAGCGGAGCAGGTCACGATGCGCAGATGCTCGCTCGCGTGTGTCCGACGTCGATGATCTTCACACCGAGCGTGAACGGTCTCAGCCACAACATCGCCGAGTTCACCGAGCCCGACGATCTCACCGCCGGCGCGAACGTGCTGCTGCAGGTGCTGCTCGACCAGGCATTCACGGGCGACTGAACCCGCCAACCGGATGTCGAGTCGAGGCGCCGTTGCCCTAGCATGCGGCCGTGGGATCCCAGCTTGATGCAGACGTGATCGTCGTCGGAGGCGGTCACAACGGGTTGATCTGCGCCGCGTACTTGGCCCGTGCGGGAGTGGACACGCTGCTCATCGAGGCCAGGTCCGAGGTCGGCGGATGCGCATCGACCGTCACCGATCTCGACGCCCGTTTCAACATCTGCAACTGCGACCACACCATGGTGCGGGCGATGCCCGTCGCCGACGAACTCGATCTGGCGGCGTACGGGCTCGAGTACCTCGAGCCCGAGATCAGCGCGGTGCATCAATTCCACGACGGGTCGGCTCCCTGGTTGTTCTTCCACGACACCGAGCGCCATCTGGACGCACTTGCCCGCACCCACCCGCACTCGGTCGAGGGATACCGTCGATACCTCGCCGACGCGACACCGGTCGCGGAGCTGGTCCTGGCGATGGCCCGTACCCCACCCTCGGCGCCGCGGATGCTCGGCAGCATCTTGGCCAAGCGAGCGTCCGGCGCCGCACGGCTGCTCGACTGGAGCAAGCGGAGCCATGCCGAGATCATGGCGCGGTACTTCGACGACTGGCACATGGTGATGCCCGGAGTCAGCACCGGGCCGACGGTGTGGGGAGCACCGCACACCGCACCCGGCACCGGGATGGCCGCCGCGCTCTACGCGACGAGGCATCTGGTCAAGACCGGTCGACCGCGAGGCGGCAGCGGTGCACTCACCGATGCCGTTCGCGCCAGCTTCGAAGCGGCCGGTGGGCAGGTCAGGTGCGCAAGTCGTGTCGAGCGGCTGCTCGTTCGTGATGGCGCCGTGGCCGGCGTACGCCTCGAAGACGGATCCGAGCTCAGAGGGCGCTCGGTGGTGGCCGCCTGCGATCCCCAGCGGGTCTTCGTCGACTGGATCGATGACCCGCCGGCAGTCGCTCGACGGCTCGTCGAGCGCTGGCGCGAGCGGCCCGTGCTCGACGGGTACGAGTCCAAGGTCGACGGTGTGCTGGCCGGGCTCCCGCGTTGGCGGGCGACCGAGGCGTTGTCGACGGTCGCTCCCGGCGCCGATCTGCTGGCTCCGACGACAGTGGTGTCCCCGAGCCCTGCACAGATCGCCGACGCCCACGAGTTGCGCTCACGTGGTCGCGTGGCGCCGTTACCGACATTCCTCGTGAACGTGCCCAGTGTGCTGGACCCCGACATGCAGCCCACGGCGGACCAGCACGTCCTCAGTCTCGAGGTGCTGTTCACGCCGTACGCGTTGAGCGAGGGCTGGCACGGGTCCAGCGAACCGCAACGATGGCTCGAGGTGCTCGACGGGCTGATGGAGCCCGGCTCGCTGCAGCTGGATCGATGGAGGTCGATGACACCCGATCGCTACGAGGCCGAGTTCTCGATGCACCGGGGCCACACGCCCTCGTATGCCGGCCCACCACTGTCCGCCTTCTTCGGGCGGCAACGTGAGGCCACCCGGTACCGCACGCCGATCAGTGGGCTGTACCTGTCGGGCGCCGGCACCTTTCCGGGCGCCGGCGTGTTCGGCGCAGCCGGCCGTAATGCTGCGAACGCGGTCGACAGCGACCTGCACGGTGCGGGGCGGCTGTCAGCGTCGGTTCGCCGGTCAGTCGCCCGGCGTCGCTCGGTCTAACGTTTCGGCGAGCGGCACCGTCGCCAGGTCGGTCGTCGCGTCAACGATGTAGTTGCCGGCGATCACCGACTGCAGCGCCTCGGAGCTGTCGAAGGTGACGCCGACCGGGTCGAGTCCGTCGGCGACCCTGCGAACCTGGTCCTTGAACTGCCGGCGCACCATCGAGACGCCTCGATCGGTGGATGACAGCTGCTCCTCGGAGTGCAACGTGATCGGGCCCTGTCCGACCTGCGTCTCGTAATCACCGGGGTACCTCTGATGATCGTCGTCGCTGAGGTCGAACCAGCTCTTTCCGTCCCCATAGACCGGAAGCCCTTGGGGTGGACGATCCTTGGGTTTGCGAACCATGGCGTACACGCGGGTGTTCGTGTCGTCGATCGGTAGAGCCCACGACAGATTGTTGGTCTTGCCGAGCACCGTGAGCGTGGGGGTCGGGATGACCCGCATCGTCGGCACCCTGGTCTCGGTGATGCGGTGCAGGATGGTCCCGTCGGGGAGACGGCGATCCTGCGTGGCGGTGACGCCGACCTCGCTGCGCTGCCACTCGATCCGAGGCCAGATCTCGAGTTTGGGATCGAACTGCGGGCCGCTGATCGCATTGTGCAGGATGAACACGTGATAGGGGTCCATCGCGTTCTCGTGCGTCTGGAACCAGTTGCACGGCGCGTCGGACGGCCCTCCGAACGCGAAATGGTCGATGACCACGATCTCTTCGGTCTCGGTGTCGAGGTCCTCGAAGATGTCGTAACGGGGGAACACGGGCTGCTTGTCGGCGGGGCCGAGGTAGGCGAAGATGAGTCCGTGGTACTCGACGACCGGGTACCACGGCTGCCGATACGACTCACGGTTGCGGCCACGGTCAGGCTCACAGGGCTGGTCGAGACAACGACCGTCCTCGGCGAACAGCCAGCCGTGGTACGGGCAACGGATACCTTCGTCCTCGACTCTGCCGTAGAACAGCGTGGTGCCGCGATGGCAACACCGTGGCAGCATGAGGCCGGGCGTTCCCTGCAGGCTGCGATACAGCACCAGGTCCTCGCCGAGCACTCTCACATTGCGGGGGAGGGGAGAGGCCTCGGTCGATCGGGCGATCGGATGCCAATAGCGCCGTAGCAGTTCCCCCGCCGGCGTGCCCGCGCCGACCTGTACGAGTTCAGGATCCCATGTCCCCGCTCGGTATCCGTATGCCCGGCCATCTCCGCTTGCCATCGTCGCAGTCTGCCAAACGCCGACTCGTCGAACCGACACGTGACGAGACGAAGGCTGGGGCGCGGAGCGGCCCCCGGTGGTGTTCCGGGGGCCGCTGCGTGTGTGTTTGGTTGTGGTGAGGGTGTGTGGCCCTCTGCCACGGTGTGGGTCAGTTGCCGGCGTCGAAGTCTTCGCC
>JAHEDX010000173.1 GCA_024641005.1 Acidimicrobiaceae bacterium | reverse complement strand
CGGGCATTGCCCGCTTCGAGCTGCTCCCCGTCGACCAGCACCGCTCCGCTGTCGGGTCTGAGGATTCCGGCGAGGACCCGCATCAGGGTGGACTTTCCCGCACCGTTCTCGCCGACGAGCCCGTGGATCTCCCCGGGTGGCACGGCGAGGCTCACTCCCTCGACGGCGGAGACGCCACCGAAGCTCTTGCGGATCTCGTGTGCCTCCAGAATGGCGGCGCCGCCGGTGCGCCGCCCATGTTCGCTGCTGAATTGTGCACTCATCTCGTCGCCACCCCCCGGTTCTGGCTCGGTCTGCCCTCGATGTGAAACACCATACGTCGCCATGCAATCGATTGCAAGCCCAAAGCCCCAAAACAGCGAGTGACCTGGGATTTCCCTTCATTTGAAGGAACGATTCTCGTGTTGGACTTGCAAACGATTGCAGGAATGTCTACGGTTTCGGGTGAAGCGCCGGCTCGAAACGCCGGCCGGCCGAGATCGACGACCGTAGGAGAGTGCTGAGATGGCAGAGTTTGCGATTGCGGTCACCCCGTCACCGGGTGGCATGGCGGTCGATTTCGAGGAGCGGGTGAACTTCCCCCGGTTGCGCGAGTACCGCCTCGCCCGGGTCCGCGCCGCGCTCGACGCGTCGCCCGCCGGTGCGCTGTTGTGCTTCGACACCAACAACATCCGGTACACCACGAGCACCCAGATCGGCGAGTGGGCCCGAGACAAGATGACCCGCTACTCGCTGCTCGCCCGCGAGGGCGATCCCATGGTGTGGGACTTCGGATCCGCGGCGGCACACCACCGCCTCTACGCACCCTGGCTGAAGCCGGAGAACTGTCGAGCCGGCCTCAACGGTCTGCGCGGCGCGATCCCGCCGGACAACGACCTGTTCAAACGGACCGCCAGCGAGATCGCGATGCTGCTGCGGGAGCAGGGCGTCGCCGACATGCCGCTCGGCGTCGACATCGTCGAACCACCGATGATGTTCGCCCTCCAGGAGGAGGGCCTCACCGTGATCGACGGTCAACAGATCATGCTCGACGCCCGCGAGATCAAGTCGCCCGACGAGATCATGTTGCTCACCACGGCCTGCGCCATGGTCGACGGCGCCTACCAGCTGATCTCCGAAGTGCTCAAGCCCGGGATCCGCGAGAACGAGATCGTCGCGCTGGTGAACCAGAAGCTCTACGAGCTCGGCTCCGACGACGTCGAGGCGATCAACGCGGTCTCGGGCGAACGATGCAGCCCCCACCCGCACAACTTCTCCGACCGCATCCTGCGGCCGGGCGACCAGGCGTTCTTCGACATCATCCAGTCGTTCAACGGCTATCGCACGTGCTACTACCGCACGCTCAACGTCGGTCGGGCGACGTCGTCTCAGCACGATGCCTACACCAAGGCACGCGAGTGGATCGACGCCGCGATCACGATGATCAAGCCCGGGGTCAGCACCGCGGATGTCGCCGCAGGATTCCCCGCCTGTACCGAGTTCGGTTTCGAGAACGAGTTCGAGGCGTTCGGACTCCAGTTCGGCCATGGCCTCGGTCTCGGGTTGCACGAGCGTCCGATCATCAGCCGCGTCAACTCGCTCGACCACCCGATGGAGATCAAGGAGAACATGGTGTTCGCCCTCGAGACCTACTGCCCGGCGAGCGACGGCGTGTCCGCCGCCCGCATCGAGGAGGAGGTCGTGGTGACCGCCGACGGTTGTGATGTCATCACCCTGTTCCCGGCGGAGGAACTCTTCGTCGCCAACCAGTACTGAGAGCCGCCATGACAACGATGCCGTCCTACGAGGAGTACGGAAACCACGCTCCGGTTCTTCCGCAACCGCTCAACGAGACGAACGCCGGACTCGCGATCGAACCCGAGGTCCGGATGCGCATGTACGAGATCCAACAGCAGGTGCGCCTGTTCGAGAAGCGGGCCTACGACCTGTTCCTCAAGGGTCTCGTCAAGGGCACCAGCCATCTGTCGCTCGGCCAGGAGGCGATCGCCGCCGGGTTCGGCGCGGCGATGCGTCACGACGACTGGACGTTCGCCACGTATCGGGGCCATGCCCACACGATCGCCCGGGGTGTGCCGTTGACGCCGATCATGGCCGAACTGTTGGGGCGTGAGAACGGGCTGATGGGCGGCAAGGGCGGTTCGATGCACTTGACCAGTGTCGAGCACGGCGTGATGGGCAGCTACGCGATCATCGGTGCCCACCTGTGTGTCGCCAACGGCGCCGCCTGGACGTCACAGTTCAACGAGACCGGCCAGGTCGCTGTCGCCTTCTTCGGTGACGGCACCACCAACATCGGTGCCTTCCACGAAGCGGTGAACTTCGCCAAGGTCTGGAGTCTGCCCACGGTCTTCGTGTGCGAGAACAACCTGTACATGGAGTACACCTCGATCGGCGACGTCGTGCCGGTCGACAATCCGGCCGCCGACCGCGCATCCGCCTATGGCCTCGAGTCGATCGTCGTCGACGGCAACGACGCCGACGCCGTCTACGTCACCGCCCGAGCGGCGCTCGACAAGGCGCGCGCCGGTCAGGGACCGTCGCTGATCGAGGCACAGACCTATCGCCATCACGGCCACAGCCGTGCCGATCCGGGAACGTACCGAC
>JAHEDX010000110.1 GCA_024641005.1 Acidimicrobiaceae bacterium | reverse complement strand
GGATCGACCCCGCAGGGCCCTCCCACTGGCGTTCGCCCTTGAGATGGCGGTACCGGCCGACCTGGGTCTCGTGCACCCGTCGCAGATGTGTGCCGGGCACGAAGCCCGTGCCTCCCCCGCCTGGGCGCACTTCGTGGGGGAAGTAGAAGATCTGGATGTCGAACGCGGTATTCGGGTCGATGACTGCATCGGCATGAAGCTGCTGGAAGAACGGGTCACCCGCAGGACGAAGGTGCACGAAATCGTGGTCGAATCTGGCATCCGAGCCGACCAGACTGTCGACGATACGGGTCACCTCGGGCCGGTGGAGCACAGCGCCGAGAGCGGACGGTTCCGGATAGATGTCGGCCCATTGATCTCCGGAACTCGGGGCGAAGGGCCGCTCGGGCGAACCCCAGGTAGCGATGATGCGGTCGCACTCATCGAGAGCGGCAGCGTTGAGATCCTCGGGGATCACGCCAGGGAACTCGAGGAACCCTCGGGCCACGAACGACGCGACCTCGCTGGTCGACAGCAGCGGCGGTGGCGAGGTCATGCTGTCACCGTAATTGGCGCACGCTCATGCAGCGTTCTCGGGCAGCCGGTGCATGACCCATGTCGTCGGCGCACGGTACGGAAGGTCCAGCTCGCACACCACCTTGAACCCGTGTCGTTGGTAGAACCTCACGTTGTCGGAAGTGCTGGTCTCCAACCGGGCCGACGCCTTCTGCTGATCGAGCCGCTCGATCATCGGGTGCAGCGCGGCTGCGCCGAGCCCATGACTCTGGCGGGAGGGCCGCGTACCCATCGTCACCAGATGCCAGTCGGCGCTCGGACACATCGCGCTCGCGATCAGTCGGTCGACCTGTTCGATCTCGTGCAGCCGATCTCCGAACACTTCTTCGGACATGCGTCGGCGATCTCTGCGTTGCTCGTCGGAGAGCAACGCCTCCGCTCCCGCCGGTAACCACATCGCGACGGCATCGCCAGTGCCGACCATGGTGACCACACCGTGCGGCAAGCCGAGCAGTTCGAGATCGCTACGGAACGCCGCTGCCATCCGCTCCGCCCGTTGTGGACCGGTGATCGCCCAGACCTCCCACGAGTAGTGGAGATGCGACTCGACCAAGGTGGCCACCAGCACGTCGAGGTCGGCTCGCTCGGCCTGTCTCACCAACATCGGAGGTCACAACCCTTCGTCACAGCGGACGCCAGAACAGTTCGTGCACGACATGGGTGCCGTCGAGGCCCTTCAGCTCGACCTCGACGCCCGCGCCGAACTCGACGTCGTGGTTGCCCGCCGCGATCTCACGCACCGTCCCGCTCACGAGGATCTGACCGCCGGCAGCGAGGTTGGCGATACGAGCGGCCTTGTTGACATGGCGCCCGAACAGGTCGCCCGAGGCATCGGTGATCACCTCACCCGTATGGATGCCGATCCTCACCCGCACAGCGCGCTCGGGGTCGGCCACCTCATGCTCGGCGAGTCGGCGCTGCACTGCTGTAGCGAACGCGATCGCCCGCCTCACACTGGAGAAGGTCAACATGAAGCCATCGCCCTGCGATTTGATCTCGCGGCCGGAGTACTTCGCGAGTTCCTCCCGGAACGCCCGGTTGTGCAGCTCGAGCAGCCCGAACCAGGCGGTGTCGCCGATCGCGCTGACCCGCTCCGTCGACGACTCGATGTCGGAGAACAGGATGGTGATCGTGCCGGCATCCAGCTGGGGCCGCCATTCGTCGGCCGCAACCAGATCGGCGACGAGATCGATCGACGTTCGGCGCAGATCAGCGCCGTCTCCGTCAGGCTCGAGCCCTGCGATCGTGGTCGCCCGACCGATCCCCGGCCCTGCCGGGGCGGCTACGGCGAGTCGGATCGCGGTATCACCGAGCGTCAGCAGGGATCCCCGCTCGAGCACGACCGGACCGGTGATCCGCACGCCATCGAGGAAGGTTCCGTTGGTCGATCCGAGGTCGGTGCACAGCAACTTCCCGTCGTGAGGCCTCACCTCGAGATGCCGACGCGAGGTCTGCACATCCGCGAGCAGCAGACCCTCGCACTCGCGGCCGATCACGAGGGCGCCCTCTACCACGACATGGAGCGCCTGCCGGCCGAGCTGCGTGACAACGATCACCGGCTGCATGGAAGGTACTTAGCACAGAGGCAGCATCGTCGGGGTCGAGAAGTCGATCAAGCGGCCACGATCGACCGCGGACAGGAACTCAGATGCTGATCGCCAGGAACGTCGGACGGTAGTCGGCCAGGTGGTCGTGGGTTTCCGAGCCGTCCCATCGGTTGTGACCGATCGACCAGATGTGGTCGCCGTTGCTGTCGTTCCACGGGACCCACGAGGCGAAGTAAGTGTTGCACTCGGAACGATCGCAGCCCAACGGCTCGTCGACCGACTCGACATGGACGAACGGGCCCTGCGGGTCGTCCGCTACCCCGAAGTCGACCGTGGGCCCCCACCAGTCGTCGCGCTTTTGCACCAGCACGAACCGCGTGCCGTCGTAGCTGATCTGAGCCGGGTTGTTGCCGGACCCGACGAACGAGGCGCTCACCACGGGAGTCGCCGTCGCGCTGTCGGCGTTCCAAGCGATGCCGTCCCAGTACTCCCGGTCGGCATCGAACTCACCGAGCGGCACGCGGGCGAGATGGACATCAGCCACGCAGTCACCGAATCCGAACATCGTGTCGTAGCCGAACTGCTGGTAGCAGTGGGAGTACAGGTAGGTGTAGCTGGCATCACTCGTGACGCTCCAGCCGTAGAGACGACCCTCCCGGATCGACTCCTCGATCACGTCGATCACGTCGAGCGTGGAAGTATCCAGAACGACCCGCCGCAGCGCGCTCGGCCGTGTTCGGCTCAGGTACGAGCTCCCGGTCTCGTTCATTTGCACGACGTACAAGTGGAGCTGCGTGCCTTGTGCGTCGGTGCCACCGCCCAGGATCCACTGCCATTGCTGCATGTGCGACGTCAGATCGCCGAGCAACCATGACCTCGCTCCATCGTTGAGCAGCGTGAAGCACCGCCCGGATTGGACCATACCGACGTTGTGGACCAGCGTCCCGGAGACGAACGCGTCCTGGAACGTCCAGAGCACACGGTCATCACTGAGCCGGAACGCCCTCTGGTAATCAGCGCCCTGGAAGCTACCGATCGGCTGCGAAAAGAAGTCGCTGATGTCTGCGGCATCGAGACCCGATGCGCAGTAGTCGCCCACATCGGGTGACGAGATCGGGGCGAAAGGATCGGTGATCGAGGACGAACGGATGTCGACCTGAGGATCGTTCGGCGCTACCTCCGAGCTTTCGTCCTCAGGGCCGGAAACAACGGGTGGTGACACAGGTGACGCCACGTCGAGGTACGTCGGGATCGTCGACGCGATCGACGGATCACTGACAGGGGGCGTGACGTCGATGACCTCCGGAGTCCGAACCGGGTCGGTTCGAACCGCGTCGACGGCACCGGAACCAGACGCCAGCACCAGTGCACTCACTGCGAGCGGGCCGAGTGGGACGAGAGCGGCGATTGCTGCGGTGAACTTCGTCATGTGACGACGTTCCGCGTTCGCCGTCGCAGCCCGTTCGCACCGCGACCGCTACTGGATCACCGACCCCCCGGAAATGTCGTCGAGCAGCACCCAGTTATGACCTGCAGCCCTCTGAGCTGGGGTTTCGTGGCTGCGAACGAGCTGCGAACGGGCGCTGGCTTAGTGTCGACATGGACAACCGTGGGGGTCGGCCGATGCAGATACATGTGCTGGGCACGATCGACGTGCTCGATCCCGCCGAGGTGGCGCTCGGCGGCCCGACACAGCGTCGCGTCTTGTCGGCGCTGTTGTTGAGCGCAAACCGGGTCGTGTCGGTCGACCAGCTCGTCGATGCCGTGTGGCCCGATGGTGGGGTGCCCGACCGCGCCGAGCACAACGTGCGCACCTATGTGCACCGGCTCCGCACGGCGCTGGGCGAAGTGGGAGACCGGATCGAGACGGCCGGCACCGGCTACCGGCTACGCGTCGAGCGCGACGAACTCGACGCGACCCGGTTCGAGGATCTGGTCGACCGGGCGCGCGAGCTCGCCGCCGAGGCGGACGCCGAGGGCGCCCGCCAACTACTCGACGAGGCGCTCGGGTTGTGGCGTGGTCGGCCCTTCGACGAGTTCGCCGACGAGGAGTGGACCCGGGCCGAGGTGACGCGGCTCGGCGAGGTGCGAGCGTCGGCGGTCGAGCACCGGTTCGCGGCCCTGCTCGATGCGGGTCGACACACCGAGGTCGTCGGCCCGTTGCGCGAGGCCGTCACCGATGAGCCCTGGCGTGAGGCGCGCCGGATGCAGCTGGCGCTGGCGCTGTATCGCTCCGGTCGTCAGGCGGAAGCCCTGAGAGCGATCCAGCACTACAAGTCCGAGCTCGCCGACGAGATCGGGTTGGTGCCCTCGGCGGAGCTCGACGAGCTCGAGCACCGCATCCTCGACCACGATCCGACCCTGGTGCCGGCATCGCACCGCCGACACATGCTTCGTGACTACCAGCTCGACGAGGTGATCGGTGAGGGCGCGTTCTCGTTGGTGTGGCGCGGAACTCAGCCGTCGTTGGGCCGAAAGGTGGCGATCAAGCAGATCCGAGCCGAACTGGCCAACCATCCCGACTTCGTGCGCCGGTTCGAAACCGAAGCACAGACCGTGGCTGCTCTCGAACATCCGTACATCGTTCCGCTCTACGACTATTGGCGCGAGCCCGACAGCGCCTACCTCGTGATGCGCCACGTCGCAGGCGGGTCGTTGGAGTCCGAGGTCCTCGACCAAGGACTCGACGAGTCCCATCTTCGACGATTCGTCGAGCAGGTCGGCTCGGCGCTGCACACCGCCCACCGCGCCGGCGTGATCCACCGCGACGTGAAGTCGGCGAACGTGCTGCTCGACGGCGACGGCAACTTCTACCTGACCGACTTCGGCATCGCGTTCACGGGCTCGACGGCCGACGACGAACTGGCGACCGCGCTGTCGACCGGGTCACCGGCATACGCGTCACCCGAGCAGCTGCGACGCCAGCCGCTCGACAGCCGCACCGATGTCTACGGATTCGGGATCACGCTGTTCGAGGCAGCGACCGGTCGGCTGCCCTTTGTCGACGCCCCGACCCAAGCCGCGCTCGTCAAGCGCCAACTGGAGGACCCGGTGCCGACGCCCTCATCGGTCGCCAACGGTGTTCCCGCCTGGGTCGACCAGCTGATTGCACGCGCGACGGCCAAGAACCCGGCCGACCGCTTCGGCTCGATGGCCGAGCTGATGGCGCTGGTGCCCGGTGTCTCGGCGGGCACCGCCGAGCCTGGTCACCGGGTCGCCGTCGCGACCGTGGTCGGTGATCTCGTCAACCCGTTCAAGGCGTTGCGAGCATTTCGGGAGGCCGACGCCACCGATTTCTACGGACGTGACCGACTTGTCGCCCGTTTCGTCGACGTACTCAGCCGACCGGGCTCGGCCGGCCGACTACTGGCGGTGGTGGGCCCGTCCGGTTCCGGCAAGTCGTCGGCGGTGCGATCGGGGCTGCTTCCCCGCCTGCGGAGCGGCGCCGTATCGGGCTCGAGCGACTGGTTCATCACGACGATGCTGCCCGGTAGTCATCCGTTCGACGAGCTCGAATCGGCTCTCAGCCGGGTAGCGGTGCGCCAGCCCGGCCCGCTGGTGGAGATGATGCGTGGCGACGATCGTGGTATCGCCAGGGCGATCAACCAGACCCTCCCCGACGAGGACTCCGAGCTGTTGCTCGTGATCGATCAGTTCGAAGAGATGTTCACCCACTCCGGCGATGCAGAGCGGGCCCGGTTCCTCGAGGGGCTGCTCGCTGCGGTGCGTGAACCTCGTACCCGTCTCCGCGTCGTGGTCACGATCCGGGCCGACTTCTTGGACGGCCCACTTCGCCACCCCCAGCTCGCCGCCCGGCTGGAGACCGCGACCGTGACCGTGTCACCGCTCGCGGCCGACGAACTCGAGGCAGCGATCGTCGCACCGGTTCGACGCCAAGGAGCGGCCTATGAGCCCGGCCTCGTCGCCCGCATCATGGCCGACGTCGGCGATCAACCCGGCGCGCTCCCGCTGCTGCAATACGCGCTCACCGAACTGTTCGACGCCAATGTCTCGGGGCTGTTGCAGGCCGAATCGTATGAAGCGATCGGCGGGCTGACCGGCGCCCTGGCCAGCCGAGCAGAAGACACCTTGACCGCCATGCCACCCGACCAGCAGGCCGTCGCCCGACGCGTCTTCGGTCGACTCGTCACACTGGGCGACGGCACCGAGGACACCCGCCGCCGAGTGAGACGCCGAGAGCTGGGCGGCGACCCAGACACGACCACGGTGATCGACACCTTCGGCGCCGCCCGTCTGCTCGTGTTCGACCACGACACGGCGACCCGCGAACCGACCGTCGAGATCGCCCACGAAGCGCTCCTGCAAGCATGGCCGCGCCTTCGCAGCTGGCTCGACGACGACCGCGAGGACCTGCGTACCCTGCGTCGCATCGGTGCTGCGACCGACATGTGGCTGGCATCGGGGCGCGACGATGGCGAGTTGGCTCGCAGCGGGCGTCTCGACACGGCCAGCGAGCTCGCCGAGCGGCGTCCCGACGTACTGAACGATCGCGAGCTCGAGTGGTTGGCGGCGTCCCAGGCTGCGGCGGCCGCAACAGATCGGGAACGCACCGAGGCAGCGGCGCGTGATCGGCGTCAGAATCGGCGCCTGCGCCAGCTGCTCGCCGCTGCAGCGTGCCTCGCCGTAGTCGCACTGATCGCCGCCGGCGGAGCAGTCGTCCTGCGCAATCGAGCGGTCGACAGCGAACGTATCGCCGTCGAAGCGCAGGACGCAGCACTCGCAGCGGAGGCCGAAGCCGTCACCAGCGCCGAGCAGGCGGTCGCCGCCCAGCAAGGCGCTGTTGCCGCTGAGGCCGAAGCCGTCACCAACGCCGAGCAAGCGATCGCGGCCGAACAGGACGCCGACATCGAGCGTCTCACAGCGCTGTCGGCGGCACAGATCAAGGTGGCGCCCGACGTTGCGATCCTGCTCGCGGTCGAGGCGAACCGCAGACGCGACGACGTCGGTACCCAAAGTGCGCTGCAAAGGGCGATCGCAACCGAACCCCGACTCTCACGCGTGATCCCGAAGCAGCTCGCAGGGTTGACGGAAACCAGGTTCTCCGACGACGGAACCGTGGGGATCACCTGGTCGGTCGACGACGGCACCTTCATCTGGTTCGACGCCGAGACCGGCGAACCCCTCGGTCAGCCATTCGACGTCGGACAGGTGCTCGTTTCCGTTGCGGTCTCCGGTGACGGTTCGGTGATCGCCTACGCCTCAGCCAACGAGCGCACCGTCGTCGCCCGGCGTGACGGTGACGCGATGATCACACTTCTCGAGGTCGCCGGATACCCGATCGATCTCGATCGCTCCGGGGACAACCTCGCGATCGCATACGACGATCTCACAACGTTCATCGACGTTCGATCTGGCGACGTCCGCTCCAGCTATCGACACCCATCGGACGAGGATCCGTGGTGGTTCGAATTCACCGGCGACAGTAGCTATGGCGTCCTGTGGTGGAGGCTGGACCAGTTCGGTCCCGATGCGGGCGGAGGCATCGACGTCATCGACATCACGACTGGCCAACATCACGCGCGATTCCTCGATGGCGGCGACCCGACCGCCGTCGCCGTCTCGGCGGGCGATCGGATCGTCACGGGTTATGCAGACGGCGCGATCGTCGTGAGAACCATTCCGGGCGCTTCCACAGCTGCCGACGATGTGCGAATCGCTGCGCACACCCGCGAAGTGACAGCGATTGCGTCCAGCCCGGATGGTGTGATCGTGACTGCCGGCGCGGATCGGAAGGTTCGGTTCTGGTCGGCCGACGGTGCTCGGCAGCCGATCGACGCCATCGACATCGTCGGCGCCAACGGAATCGCCGCCATCGGCGTCGACGCGACGGGAGTGACAGTGGAGCAGAAGAGTGCAGGACTGACACGCATCGAGACGAACTCGCGCCCGATCGCGGAAGCAACGCTGTCGGCGACGAGTTTCGAGCTCTCGTCCGATTTGGCTTGGTGGTGGAGCGCCGTCGACGATCCGACCACCGAGATCGACGACCCCGCCGTGCTGCGGTTGACCAGCCTCGACGGCGACCAGCAACGCGACATCGACCTACGAGCTTTCTATCCGAGGGGCTTCGACTTCGTGAAAGCCTCGATCGACGGAGAGTGGATACTGACGTACAGCGAGTTTGTCGAGAGCGGGCGAATCGTCGTCGTGTCCGAGATTGCCGGCGACCGACAAGCCGTCATGGACCTCGGCCCCATCTTCGCTCAGCTCGGTGTCACCGACGAGCGACCCATCGTGGTACCACGCCTCGGCGCCGATGGTGAGCGGCTCTTCGTGGCGGTCCGAAAGTCGGCTGACTCGACCTCGTTGATCGCGGTCTGGGTCGACATCGCCAGCGCACAGATCGTGGCGGGTCCGTTGGAGATCCCGACAGTGGCACCCGCCCGAGTTCTACACGACGGCAGCGTCGTGTTGGGAGGCGACATATCACCGCTGATCGTGCTGCCACCTGGGCTCGACGGCGAGCCGTTGATCGTCAGAGATGGCACGGGGTTGTCCGTGCTGCACCAGGATCCCGTGTCCGGCCTCGTTCTCGTCGGAGGTGGCGATGGCGTCGTGGGATTACTCGACGCGCCCACCGGCCGTATCGAGTTCCTCGAAGGTGCGGTCGGATGGGTGTACGCCGGAGCGTTCTCGCCGTCGGGGGACACCATCGCGATCGGTTCGAACACGTCCGGGGTGCAGCTGTTCGACGTCGCGACGAGGCAGCCGATCGGGGTGCCGATGAGGCCGCAGGGTGGCGTGACCGGCGGCGGACCTGGACTGCGATGGTCCGACGACGGTCGCGGCGTCTGGATCGGACCGGGTGGCGGCCCTGTGCGTTTCGCCGCCCACCCCGACAGCTGGCGCAACATCGCATGCAGCATCGTCGGCCGGGAACTCACACCCGACGAGTGGCGCACATTCGTCTCCGACACCGATCCCCAGGTCAGCGCCTGCACCTGACTTTGCTCGAGCACTCCCTGCGCGCAGATACACGACCCCCGCAGGAGCACCGAACTTGCCCTTCCTACGTTGCGAACAATCTGCGATGTCGCACGGGTCTACTGTTTGCATCAAGCAGTCAGGGGCCGAGTGATGCAGGTTCGAGTACTGGGAGCGATCGAGGTGATCGATCCACCGGAGGTTGCGC
>JAHEDX010000109.1 GCA_024641005.1 Acidimicrobiaceae bacterium | reverse complement strand
TCGCTGCCGATCCGAGGGAGTCTCCGACGTTCACGTCGCCGTTGTCGGTGAAGGAGGCGACCACCGAGTTGGCGATCTCCGGGAAGTCGGTGCCGAGTGCCAGCAGGGTCATGCCCACGAAGAACGGGGGAAGGCGAGTGCCACGAGCGAGCTCGGTGGCGTGCGTGACCGCCGAGCTGCTGGCCAGGACGGTGACCGTGAGTCCCGCCACCACAGCGCCGAGCCACAGGACGGCGTTCATCACGCCGCCACATCGCGATCATCAGGGTGCTGTCGAACCGTCACGATCGAATCCTTCGGACAGAGGTCCAGCGACGACCGCGGTATTTCGGACTGGCCGGCGACCGCGATCGCTCTCATCATTCAGCCTAGGAAGCAGGGCATCGAGCCGCCAGAGGCCTACGTCCTCTCGACATGTCCCTGTGACACCGTCCGTCGTCCGGCGTCACGCAACAGCTCGACGACCTGTTCGTCATCGGTCTGGGTGAAATCGCGGAAGAACTGGCCGACCGCATGGAAGTCGACAGGCGTGTGCACCGCGACGAACTCGTCGGCAGCATCTGCCAGCCTGATCGTCCAGTCATACGGGGCCACGGGCGTCGCGAGGACGACCCGGGCAGCACCTTCGGCGCGAGCGACCAGGCAGGCTGCTCGGGCGGTGGAGCCGGTCGCCACGCCATCGTCGACGATCACGACCGCCTTGCCTGCCAGCGGGATGCGGGGTCGCCCCCGTCGGAACCGGCTCGCGCGCCGATCGAGCTCATCGCGTTCTCGTCGTTCGACGGTCGCGATCTCATCCGCGGTCACGTGGGCCATGCGGACCACCTCGTCGTTGATCACCCGCACGTCGTCCTCACCGATCGCCCCCATCGCAAGTTCGGGTTGGAACGGCACGCCCAGCTTGCGCACGACGATCACGTCCAACGGCGCCCGCAACGCCGCTGCCACCTGCGCTGCAACGGGCACGCCCCCACGAGGGAGACCGACGACCACCACATCGGGGTCATCGGCGAGGTGGACGAGGCGCGCCGCCAACTGTCGGCCGCCGTCTCGCCGATCGAGGAAGACCATCGTCAGGCTCCTAGGTCACGGGCGACTGGATACGCCTGCCCAACTCGATTGAACCTCACCCGGCCGGCGGCCCACAGAGCCGAAGGGCCTCATGACCGTGTCGCGTTGTAGGCGAGATAGGCATCGAGCACCTCCGGGGCCGCCAGGGCGCCGCGGCTGACGACCGATGCGGGGTCCGCACCCCGAAGGATGTTCTTCACGGGGAGTTCGAGCTTCTTGCCGGTCAAGGTGCGGGGCACCCCTGGCATCTGCACCACCGTGTCGGGGACGTGTCGCGGTGACAACGCATCACGCAACGCGCGCAGGATCTCGGTTCGAAACGCGTCGTCGAGCTCGCCGTCGGCGAGCACCACGAACAGCACGAGCTCGCCGGGGCCGCCCTCAGGATCTTCGAGGTGAACCACGAGGCTGTCGATGACCCGCTCGAACTCCTCGACGACCCGGTACAACTCTGCGGTTCCCAGCCGCACGCCCCCCCGGTTCAAGGTGGCGTCGGAACGGCCGGTGACCACCGAGCTGCCGTGGGCGCTGAACCGCACCCAGTCGCCGAAGCGGAAGACCCCTGGGTAGTGATCGAAGTAGGTCGACCAGTAGCGCGAGCCGTCGTCGTCACCCCAGAACCCAACCGGCATCGAGGGCATCGGCTCGGTGATCACGAGTTCGCCGAGCTCGCCGACCACCGGCGAGCCGGCGTCGTCGAGACTCTTCGTGCTGACCCCCAGACACCGTCCCGAAATCTCGCCCACATAGACAGGGATCAGCGGGTTGCCCTGCACGATGCCGGTGCACACATCGGTACCACCGCTGCCGACGTTGAGCTGGATGTCGCGGCCGAACTGTGCGTCCAGCCAGAGATATCCCTCCGACGGCAACGGCGAGCCGGCAGCACACAGTTCGCGCAGCTGCGACAGATCGAACGTCTCGGCAGGCTGCAGTCCCGCCTTGCGGCACGCCATGATGAACGCCGGGCTCAATCCCATCACGGTCGCTCCCGTCTCCTCGGCGAGTCGCCATTGGTTCTCGAGGTCGGGATACAACGGGTTGCCGTCGAGCATGACGATGGAAGTACCGGCGAGCAGCGAGGAGACCAGGGCGTTCCACATCATCCACGCCGTCGTCGTGAACCACAACAACCGGTCTCCCGGCCCGAAGTCCCAGCTGAGCACGTGGTTCTTGAGGTGCTCCAACAGGATCCCGCCATGCCCGTGCACGATGGCCTTGGGCAGTCCGGTCGTTCCGGACGAGAACAGGATGAACAGCGGATGGGCGAACGGCACCTGTTCGAACGTCAATGGGGCTGTCTCGGCGACGAGTTCGTCCCACCCGACCGCATCGGCGATCGCGTGCGGCCCGTAGGGGACGTGGACGACATGCTCGACGGTGTCGAGCGCCGCGAGGATCTCGGCCACTTTGGGGCGACAGTCGACGTCCTTGTCGCCGTACCGGTAACCACCGATGGTGAGCAGGACCTTGGGAGCGACCTGAGCGAACCGGTCGATCACACTGCGCGGTCCGAACTCGGGCGCACACGACGACCAGATCGCCCCGATGCTCGCGCATGCGAGGAACGCCACGAGCGCCTCGGGGATGTTCGGCAGGTAGGCGACGACCCGATCGCCCTTTGTCACGCCGAGCCGCAACAGGCCGACACGGGCGCGCGCCACCTGATCTTCGATGTCGGCAAAGGTCAGCTCGATGGGATCCCTCGTCTGCGATCTGGCGATCACTGCGATCTCGTCGGGGCGTCGTCGTGCCTGATCGATCAGATAGGCCGCGTAGTTGACGGAGGCATCGGGAAACCAGTCGGCTCCCGGCATCGTTCGTTCGTTCAGCACCGCTCCGCGCGGCGTTGACGACTCGACACCGAAGTACTCCCAGATCGAATCCCAGAACGCTTCGATATCGGTGACCGACCAACGCCACAGCGCGTCGTAGTCGGCGAACACGAGTGAGCGTTCGGTCTCCAGCCACCGGAGGTACCCACCGACCCTCGCGTGATCGCGAGCGTCGGGCGCCGGTTCCCACAAGATGTCACCGTCGGCGCCACCGCCTGGTCTCGGGTCCCCGGTCATCGCTCTCCCCCTGCTCGCGTCCACCGCCCGCCGAGCGGCGGCGGATCGGTCGGATCGAGTGTAGGCACCATCGATTCGAGGGATCGACTCGATGCCTTCCACCACGGGTCGCTCACGTCGTGCGCCGACTGATGATCAACGTCGACCGACCGGATGCGTCTCGTACATGCGCACCAACACGACGACCCCTGACAGCCCGGTCAGGACGGCGACGGCATAGATCGCGGCGGTGATCGACACCGCGTCGGCCAGCGTTCCGGCCAGCAATGCGCCGACTGCGAAGCCGGCGTCACGCCACAGGCGATATACCCCGACCGACCGAGCCCGCCACGTCGGGTGGGCGACGTCGCCGATCGCAGCGAGGAGCGTCGGGTACACCATCGCGGTGCCGGCGCCGAGGAGCGCTGCGCCGAGCGCCCAGGCCCCGAATCCGGACGACGCGGCGATCGCCGCGATCGCCGCGGCCTGGGTCAGCATGCCGCCGGCGATCAAAGGCTTGCGACCGATGCGGTCGGAGAGTCCGCCGGTGTACAGCTGGCCCAGGCCCCACACCGCCGGGTAGACCGCGGCGAGCACGCCGATGCGGCCGACGGACAGTCCGGCGTCGGCGAAGAAGATCGGAAACAACCCCCATGCGAGACCGTCGTTGAGGTTGTTGACCATGCCGGCCTGTGACGCGGCGGAGAGGGCACGCTCCCGGAACGATGTCAACAAGAACACGTCGCGGGTCGAGAGTTCGCCGTGGGCACTGCCGGACGTCGCGGTGTGCTGGGATGCTTCGAGTCGACTGTGGGCGTGTGTTTCGCGTACGAAGAAGACCGAGAGTCCGAGCCCTAACCCGGCGTAGGCGAGGCCGAGGAAGAAGGGCTCGGGACGCAGCCCGGCGTGTTGCGCGATGTAGCCGGTTGCCAGTGCGGTGATCGCGACCGCTCCGTATCCGGCGGCCTCGTTGAGACCCATCGCAAAGCCCCGTCGGGCCGGGCCGACGAGGTCGATCTTCATGATCACCGTCGTCGACCACGTGAGTCCTTGGTTGACGCCGAGCAGGATGTTGGCGACGATCACCCACGACCATGTGGGTGCCCACATCAGCAGCAGCGGTACCGGCAGGCCGACGAGCCAACCGGCGACGAGTACCGGTTTGCGACCGTATCGGTCGGACAGCGTCCCGGCGAAGAAGTTCGTCGCCGCTTTGACGATTCCGAACGCGGCGATGAACGTGAGCGTCGATGTGAACGCCGTGAGCCCGAAGACGTCGACGGCGAGCAGCGGCAGGACAGTTCGTTCCTGTCCGATCATCCCGCCCACGAGTGCGTTCACACCGACGAGCAGCGAGAACTGAGCGAGGTTCGCCCTGAGTCCCAGTGTCGTCATGCGTGCGGCCCTTCGGTGACATCGATCTCGATCAACACCTCGACAGTACCGATCGGCCAGAGTGTGAGAGTAGGCCGCCACGTCACACCCGTGACACGACCATCAGCCCGACCATTCCCCCGACATGCCCGCGACCACCTCGACCGACCAGGAGCCGACATGACCGACCCGAAGCACGCCGAGCTCAGCACGCCTGCCGGCCGCCGAACGATCCTCACGACCGGCGCCAACTCGGGAATCGGTCTGGCAACCGTGCTCGAGGCAGCACGCCGCGGCCATCGATCGATCGGCACCGTCCGGTCCCCCGCGAAGGCCAAGACGGTGCACCGGGCGGCCGACGAGGCAGGCGTCGAGGTCGAGACTGCGCTGCTCGACGTCACCGACGCCGACACAGGAGCACAGATCGTCGACGAGTACCGACCGGACGCGCTCGTCAACAACGCTGGATTCTCCATCACGGGTGCGATCGAGGACGTGGCCGACGACGAGGCCCGCTTTGCGTTCGAGACGATGGTGCTCGCGCCGATGCGGCTCGCACGGCTGGCCACCCCACACATGCGTGACCGCGGGTGGGGCCGGATCGTCAACGTCTCGTCGATCTACGGGCGCACGAGCACCCCGTTGACAGGTTGGTACCAGGGCTGCAAGCACGCCCTCGAAGGCCTGTCCGATGCGCTCAGGATGGAGGTCGCGAGGGACGGCATCAAGGTGGTCCTCGTCGAGCCCGGCGGATTCAAGACGGGGATCTGGGACGAGACCGAACGCGAGGTCGCGAAACGTGCCGGCTCGCGGTTCGATCCCAGCTACGAGCGCACCCTCGCCGGCACGCGGCTCTGGGAGCCGATCATGGGGGCGCCGGCCCAGTGTGCCGATGTGATCGTCGACGTCATCGAAGGGAGCCCCCGCGCCAGGTACCTCGTGGGTGTCGACGCCCAGATCATGGGTGTCGTCGAGCGGGTCGTGCCGACCTTCGTCCGAGACCGCATCACCCGACTGACCCTCGGTCTCTGACGTCGAGACGCAGCCGCTCGACCGACGACACCAACGACGAGCCAGACTGTCAGCGAGATCCGAGCCACACCATGAAAGACCAGGATGGCGCGATGAACACGCCAGAACCCACCGACGAGGCAGGTGTCGAGTCGATCGATGTCGGCGGCGGCCGCAGGATCGAGATCCGACCGATGTCGGCCGACGACGGCGAGGCCCTGTGTGAGTTCTACGAACAACAGTCGCTCGACGATCTGCGCCGACGCTTCTTCCGCGTGTACAAGCCGCAGTTGAGTTGGTGCCGGGAATGGGCGTCGGTCGGTGAGCGAGGCGGCCATGGGGTCCTCGCCATCGTCCATGAGGGCGACCTCTCCACAGTGGTCGCCGAGGCCGGTTACGCGATGCGTCCGGACGGCGACGGTGACGTGGCGGTGATCGTCGCCAAACGGTGGCGAGGTTGGCTCGGTCCGTATCTGATCGACGTCCTTGCCCGCCATGCCGCGGCGCGGGGTGTGAACAACCTGCAAGCCGACGTGATGCTCGAGAACCGGCCGATGTTGGCCGTCCTACGACACCGTGGAGCAGTGAGCTACGGGCATGACGATGGGGTGGTTCGGCTGACGATCGGCACGACCGGCTACCTCCCGTCGTGGCCCCCGAAGGCCGAGGGTCGCAAACTGCTCGTGGCGACGGCGAGCGGTCGGTGGTCGGGCGAACACGCGGCCGACGCCGCCGGATGTGTGACCGCCGTCTGTTCTGGCCCGAAGCGCCGCCAGCGCGGCGGTTGCCCCGTGCTCGAGGGCGGGCACTGCCCGCTGGCCGACCAGGCCGACGCGATCATCGTGCTCTTGGACCCCGACGACGAACAGACCGATCGGCTGGTCGAACTGCACCGCGAGCACCGACCCGGTGTCCCGATCTTCGTGAGTCACCGTCCGGATGGCCGTGCCGAAGCCGTCACCGACTGTGTCGAGATCTCGGCCCATGGCGACGAGAGCGTCGCTCACGTACTCTCGGTGATCGGCACCGCGCCTGCCCTGCCATGACCCAGCGTCGACGATCTCATTCGTAGGTCGGATCGCTCGCTCACCGAACACACCACCGTCGAGGCGATCACCGCGGGCGCCCCGAGCGGCACCGTCGCAGACGTCACCAGATGCTCACTGACCTAATGCCCTGTCAGCGATCCCAAGCAGGTGCTTCAATGGGAAGAGCTCGCCGCCAGAGCACGAGGAGACCGTGATGAACGTTCACCCATGGCCACACCCGAGGTCGACCCGCCCGCAGCGACCAACTGCCGGGCCGAGGGGCGGGCTGCGGTTCACGGTCGCCGGAGCACTGATCGTTGCCATCTCGGCAGCGATACTCGTTGCGTCGCCGACGCCCACGTCGGCAATCCAGATCTACTCCGGCATCGTCGACAGCAGCGCACAGACCGGCCCCCGCTGGGCCTCGACGCTCTACACACCGTCGAGCACCGGACCCGTCACATTCACCCTTCGATGGACAGGCGGCGGCGACCTGGCCACCGACGCCCGGGTCGCATCGAACAATGCGTGGGTGGCCGCTGACGTCTCGACCAACAATCCGAAGACCATGACCGCGACGTTGAACAGCGGCGTCACCTACCGCATCGCTCTCTGGGCCCGGTCGGGATCGGGGACCTTCACGATGGACGCGGTCGGTGGAAGCGCGACGACGTCGACATCCACGTCCACCACGACGCCGGCCGGCGAGACCCAGTTGCTGCAGGGTGTTGCCGATGCGACCTCGCTCCAGGGTCCGCGCTGGACGTCGGTGAGCTATACGCCACCGATCTCCGGCTCGTTCGTCTTCCGTCTCACATGGACCGGCAACGCCGACCTGGACTTCGACGTCCGCACGTCGTCAAACGGATCATGGGTCGCCGACGACACATCGGCGAGCAACCCCAAGACGCTGTCAGCGGTGCTCACGGCCGGTGTCGCCTACCGGGTCGCCATCTGGGCGTCCTCCGGGGTCGGCACCTACCGCCTGACGGTCACCGCGCCAGGTGGCAACCCGACGTCGACGACGACCTCGAGTTCAACCACATCCACGTCCACCTCCACGACCTCGAGTTCAACCACATCCACGACCTCGACGTCCACCACCTCCACGACCACCACGACGACAGTGCCGAGCGGGACCGTCGATTGCGGCTTCACACAGGTCGGTTCGATCGCGACGATCCAGTGGGTCGACAACGGTGGCGTCCACGTATTGCGTCGCAACGGCGCGTGGCTTGCCAGCCCAGGCAGCGGAGTCGATTCGTACGTCGACACGGCGGCGCCCACGAACTCGACCTACGAGTTGCGCACCTGGACGGCATTGGGTCTGGTGACGCGACCATGCGTCAAGTTGGGTTCGCCACCGCCACCGCCGCCTCCTCCACCACCGCCATCGGGCGCAGGCCTCGTGATCCAACGCGGCACGGTCAGCGCCACCGGAGCCGCTCCGGCGAGCATCGGTACCACCATCACCCCCTCTGCGGCCGGCCCCATCACCGTCCAACTCAGCTGGGTCGGTACCGCCAACCTGAACTTCGAGGTCACCCGGGCGTCCGACGGCCAACTCGTGGCATCAGCCGCCACGAACCAACAACCCGAAACGGCGACCTTCTCGATCACGCCGGGTACCGCGTATCGGGTCACCACCCGTGCGGCCAGCGGCACAGCTGGATTCGCTCTGAGCGCGGCCGGACTCCGCAACTTCCCGAGCGCGCCGGCGGGCGCGCCGAACATCTTGATCATCAATGTCGACGACGCCCGCCCCGAGGCCCTCGAGGTGATGCCGGCGGTCCGGCGATGGTTCGGCGACCAGGGCACCCGATTCACCAACGCCTCGGTGTCGACCCCCTCCTGCTGCCCGTCGAGAGCCACCACCATGTCGGGCCAGTACGACCACAACAACGGTCAACGCGATCAGAACACGCCGTCGCTCGACGAGACCGACACGATCCAGCGGCACCTCGTCGATCACGGCTACCTGACCGGGCACACTGGGAAATACCTCCACTACTACGACAACAGTGAGCGGGCGCCGTACTGGGATCGGTGGAACTACTTCAAGGGCGGCTACTTCGACGTCTGGGTCAGCCGGGACGGCCAGGTGTCGCAGTCCGACGTGTACTCCACGATCATGACCTTCGACCGTGCGATCGAGTACGCCGAGGACTTCGACAGCTTCGACGACAATCGTCCGTGGTATCTGCAGGTCACACCGATCGCTCCGCACAGCCCGAGCGAGCCCGAACCGAAGTACGCCAATGCCGTGGTTCCGCCTTGGGTACCCGCTCCATCGGTCGGCGAGGCCGACCGCTCCGACAAGCCGCCGTGGGTCAACTGGATCAACCAGACACAAGCGGCCGCCGCGGTGCAGCGCGAGCAGATGCAGCGCACGATGATGACGGTCAATGAGCGGGTCGACCAACTGATGACGCGCCTCGACGAGCTCGGCGAACTCGACAACACGATCGCCATCTTCACGTCGGACAATGGACTGTTCTGGGGCGAGCACAACCTCCACAGCAAGTTCCTGCCCTATTACGAAGCAGTCCACGTTCCGCTGTTGATCCGCTGGCCCGGCCACGCCACGCCCGGAGCGATCGACGATCGCTTCGTGTCGAACGTCGACACCCTTCCCACCGTTCTCGCTGCGGCGGGCATCACCCCAGACCATGTGGTGGACGGGAAGAACATCTTCCAGGCGGGGTTCGACCGGCAGGTCATGCTGACCGAATACTGGGAGGA